>NZ_NJPO01000092.1 GCF_002855795.1 Candidatus Palibaumannia cicadellinicola | reverse complement strand
TTTTTTTACGAGATAACCTAACCTGGGCATGCACCTAGGGTTACGTAAATCCTGTCGAATCCAGAAACAGCCCCATAGATAGTACATATTAATTAAATAGTATCAATTGTCGAAACTATGGTAAGTTAATTATCGCTTTACCGGTAATAATATTTCGTTAGACGTGCTTTATGCAGCTGCCATTCTCGTTCTTTAATAGAACGGCGTTTATCATATTGTTTCTTTCCTTTAGCTACGCCAATTTTAATTTTAGCTAAGTGTTTTCTCCAATAAAGTGAGAGCGTAACAACCGTATAACTGTTGCGATGAACTTGGCCGAATAAATAATTGAGTTCGCGTCTATTTAGCAATAACTTTCTAGTGCGCATAGGATAACAAACTATATGAGATGAAGCAACTATAAGCGGCTGGAAAGTTGCGCCAAACAGAAAAGCTTCGCTATCTTTGAACAACACATAACTGTCGTTGATGTGTACTTTTCCGGCGCGCAGAGATTTTACTTCCCACCCTTGCAACAAAAGTCCAGCTTCAAAATCATTTTCAATAAAATATTCGTGGTATACGCGCTTATTTTGCGCAATAGTGGTTAAGCTAGATTTGTATCTGTTATTATCTTTCATAGACATAGAAAGTTAGCTAATAACTCCGGGTAGAGTAACAGGGTTAAATAAACTTTTATCGCATAACTTGGCTGTTTCTTACCAAAACGGTCGTTTGAGTCTCGTGAAAATAGAGATAATAATATCTGGCTTAATCGAACATGACAGGAGACAGAAAAAATTATGCCTCTTATCACTAGATCAGCGATTGTTCCCTATAGTGTAGAGCAAATGTTCGCTTTGGTTAATAATATTAGTGCTTATCCGGAATTTATCCCAGGATGCATTGCCAGTAGAGTACTAGCGCAGCACGGCTGCGAGTTAACAGCTGAAATGAATATTTCTAAAGCTGGCATTAGTAAATCATTCACAACTCATAATATCATTAAAAAAAATAAAAGTATCATGATGGATCTTGTTGAAGGCCCTTTTAGCTCATTAGTCGGAGACTGGCGTTTTATTCAACTCAGTGATGACGTGAGTCAAGTAGAGTTATATCTTAATTTCGAATTGAAAAATAAGTTTCTTGATATAACACTTGGTAAAATATTTCAAGAAATTGCTAACGGTATGGTAATGGCATTTACTCGCCGGGCAAAGGAAGTTTACAGTGCTTAATATTAGGGTTAAAGTAGTTTATGCTCTACCAGAGCATCAGTATATGCTATCGTTACTGCTTCCAGAAGGTAGTACAGTAGAGCAGGCTATTCACGCATCAGGTATTCTTACCTTCAATAAAGAAATAGATATCGTAAATATTAATAAAGTAGGTATTTTTAGCAGAGTGATCTCACTTAAGGAAAAATTACGCGACGGTGATAGGGTAGAAATTTACCGACCATTGCTAATCGATCCTAAAGAACGACGCCGCCAACGCGCAGAGCATACTAACAAGTAGTTTATCTTGTATATTTGTTGAAAAGATTGAACGCATCTTTAGGCAAATAGGCAAAAAAGATGATTTATTACTACCAGGTACTGGAGATG
>NZ_NJPO01000091.1 GCF_002855795.1 Candidatus Palibaumannia cicadellinicola | reverse complement strand
TATTGTTTCTGACTCAGATTTATCTGATCCGCAGAAGTGTAATAGTAGTGTAATAGTGTAGTTAAGCGATTCTACCAGAATAATAACACACAATAATTTATGCTACTATAAGATAGTAAGGGTAGGGATATTAATTTGGAAAAATATCTGGTGGGCGGTGCAGTACGTGACAGGTTACTGCAACTTCCGGTAAAAGAGCGGGATTGGGTTGTCGTAGGCGCCACACTGCAAGAGATGCTGATAGCAGGATACCAACAAGTTGGAAAAGATTTCCCGGTGTTCCTGCATCCCCAAAGTCGCGAAGAATATGCACTAGCACGTATTGAAAAAAAGTCAGAAAGAGGTGGGTATACCGGTTTTACCTATTATGCTTCACCAGAAATAACTCTAGAAGAAGATCTACGACGCCGTGATCTCACCATAAATGCCATTGCCTGCGATGAACAGGGATTATTAATTGATCCCTATCAGGGTCAGCGTGATATTAGTCAACGCTGGCTACGTCATGTTTCCGAAGCTTTCTACGAAGATCCGCTACGTGTACTTAGGGTGGCACGATTCGCGGCGCAATTAGCTCACCTTGATTTCCGTATCGTCCCGGAGACGTTAGTTATGATGCAGCATATGACTGGTGAGTTACCACTGCTGTCCCCGGAGCGAGTATGGAAAGAGACAGAAAAAGCACTAGCAACACGTGATCCGCAAATATATTTTAAGGTTCTACGTGATTGTGGTGCTCTAGAGCCGCTCTTCCCCGAAGTAGATGCACTTTTTGGTATCCCCGCCCCAGCTAAATGGCATCCAGAGATCGATACTGGTATTCATACTCTGATGACAGTAGCGATAGCGGCAAGGTTATCCGACAATATTGCGGTCCGCTTCGCATCCCTCTGTCATGATGTGGGTAAAGGATTAACTCCACCCGATAAGTGGCCTAGTCATCATGGGCATGGCCAGGCAGGAGTTCAGTTAGTAGAGTCTTTGTGCCGACGCCTGCGAGTACCAAATTCGCTGCGGGATTTAGCAAAAATAGTGACAGAGTATCATGATTTGCTGCACTACGCAGCAAAGCTAACGCCGAAGAAGTTGATAACCTTTTTTTATACCATCGATGTCTGGCGTCGTCCTGAGCGTCTAGAGCAGATGATCCTAATTAGTAAAGCAGACGCCCGCGGACGTACCGGGTTTGAAAATCATCCCTATCCTCAGGGAGAATGGTTGCGTGAAGCTTACTGCGTTGCCTCTTCTATCACGTCGCGCCAGGTGATAAATAATGGCTTTACTGGCAAAACCATTGGAGAACAGCTCCGTCAGCAACGTGAGCACGCAATAGCAAGATGGAAGCAACAGAGTAGGTACCAACACACAACACAACACTATCTCTAATTAATTTAGTAGCCTAATCAATCCATCCTATTAAACCCAGTATAAAACCGTAACTAGTACAAAGCGATAGATAACAAAAGGAACGAAGGATATGTACTTAATAATATGCAAGAATAATTGAAGAGTAATCAGCGCCACAATAAATGCTGTTACTAAACCAACAGTGAACATTGGCAAATCCTGCCATAACAGAAAAGGTAAGCTTTTATATAAATCCAATATAAAAACTCCTAACATCATCGGAACCGCGAGAATAAAAGAAAACTCAAATGCAGCATCACGGCTTACTCCTACCAACATACCCCCGCTGATTGTAGCCCCAGCGCGGGAGAAACCAGGCCATAAAGCAAAACATTGAAAGCAGCCGATAAAAAATGCCTGTAGATAACTAATATCGTCGATGCCCGTAGCGCGGGATTTACTAGGATTCAGCCATTGACCAACTAGTAGTAACAGGCTACCTACAACTAATGCATACATTACGCATTTGGGTTCGAAAAGAGATTTAATTTGTTTATAAAAAATTAGTCCAAGCACTACAGATGGCACTATACCAAGTATAATATGACTGAGATCCAACCGACGATTGTTACTAATATTATTATGCTTATGTACTACACCAAAATGGATACCGATCAGGTTAAATAACCTACGCCAGAACATGACAACTACCGCCAAAATGGGGCCCAGTTGGATGATCACCTCAAAGGTCTTTGTTTTATCGTCATTTAATCCTAGTAATTGACTGACTAATATCATATGTCCGGTAGAGGATATCGGTAAAAATTCTGTTAAGCCTTCTACTAGGCCAAGAATCAACGCGATCACTAACCAGTGCATATCTGCCATACAATATTTCCTTCAAATCACGATGATAACAACATGATTATCTTAAATATTTATTTATAATTTCTCTATAACATTAATTATATCTGTATCGTGTCATTTTCTCTGACCGCGCTGAA
>NZ_NJPO01000090.1 GCF_002855795.1 Candidatus Palibaumannia cicadellinicola | reverse complement strand
CTTTACGGTAGTAATTTATCAGCGGTTTTGTTTGCTGGTGGTCATCCCCCAGACGCTTATACACTGTCTCTTCCTGGTCATCTTTGCGTATTATTAAAGCTTCGCCGGTTACATCATCCTTACCTTCTTGTTTTGGTGGATTAAATTTGACATGATAAATGCGGCCAGACGGCCCATGAACCATACGGCCCATAATACGATTTATGAGTAATGTATCAGGTACGGTCAAAAGAAGCACGACATCTATTTTAATGCCAGCTGTTTTTATTGCTTCTGCTTGAGCAATAGTACGAGGAAAACCATCTAGTAAAAATCCTTTACTGCAATCATTATGTCTAATTCGTTCTGTGACTAACTTTATAACTAGCTGATCAGTAACTAATTTTCCGGCATCGATAATAGTTTTTACGGTTTTTCCTAACGTAGATTGCTTCTTAACGGCGGCGCGCAACATAGCGCCGGTAGAAATATGTGGAATTCCATACTCTGTAATCAGAAATTGTGCTTGAGTGCCTTTACCAACGCCAGGAGCACCCAGGATAATAATACGCATTAGGTTAATCTCTTGATCGAAGTTATACTATCCCAAACAAGATAACATGACTTCCTAACTGCTTAATATAGGCACCTAGCTAGGTATAGTATTTAGTAACTGATTTGGGCGGCGGATAAATTTATTTGGATCTTCTAATGTGCCACACTCCACAAATAAAGCTTGATCGAATAGTAGTTCTATCCATTCGCTGAAGGCAATTTGATCTTCCGTAGTTACCACACGTTTCACTAATGGATGTTCTGGGTTTAGCTCAAAGATATACTTCATTTCTGGTTTATTCTGGCCTGTTGCAACGATCAGTTTGGCCATATGGGTTGTCATGTCATTAGAATCTATAGTTACAATAGACGGCGTATCGGTTAAACGATATGTTAGTCGCACCTCTTTGATTCTATTACCTAGATAATTTTTCACCCGCTCTACAAATGGTTTCAAAGCTTTTTCCATATCTTTCTGTTCAGGGGTATCTTCATCAGCAAGTTCATCGAACGTGAGATCAGCTTTACTTACTAATTGGAATGACTTACCGTTAAATTTAGTTAAATAATTGATCATCCATCCATCAATGCGATCAAAGAGTAATAACACTTCGATGCCTTTTTTTTGCAGTAATTCTAGATGCGGACTACTCTTTGCGGCAGCGTAACTATCAGCGGTAATGTAGTAAATTTTATCCTGCTTTTCTACCATGCGGCTAACATACTCATCAAGTGATACAGTTTGCGCTTCACTATTACCGTAAGTAGAAGCAAAACGAAGTAGTTTGGCTATAGTTTCGCTATTTGCTGGGTCTTCCGCTGGCCCTTCTTTTAGTACTAAGCCAAAATTTTGCCAGAAAGACTGGTATTGTTCGCTATTGTCTTTAGCTAATTTTTCTAGTATCGAAAGTACACGTTTAGTCATTGCGCTCTTTAAACCCTGAGTTACTCGGCTATGTTGCAGAATTTCTCGTGAAATATTAAGCGGCAAATCATTACAATCTATGATTCCTTTTATGAAGCGTAGGTAGTTAGGAATAAAATATTCTGCATCATCCATAATAAGCACACGCTTAACATAAAGTTTCAGACCATATTTATGATCGCGATTCCAAAGACTCCATGGTGCATTAGCAGGAACATACAGTAAGCAAGTATACTCTTGCTTGCCTTCAACGCGATTGTGGCTCCAGCTTAGTGGGTCATGAAAATCATGGGATAGATGTTTGTAAAAATCTTTATATTCTTCATCAGTTATATCTATTTTGTTACGAGTCCATAGTGCCTGAGCTTTGTTAATTTGTTCCCAAGTGATCTCTTTTTCGTTGTTTTTAGTATTAATTGCTATCTCAACCGGCAAGGCAATATGATCGGAATACTTTCCTATAATATTTTTTATTCGCCAGTCGTCGAGAAATTCATCTTCACCTTCACGTAAATATAGAGTAATTTCCGTACCACGCTCTGGCCTATTAATAGAAGCGATTATATAGTTACCTTCACCGGTTGACTCCCAATAAACTCCTTCCTCAGCAGAAGCCCCTGCTGCCCGGGTATGTACTGTTACCTTTTCAGCCACGATAAATGCCGAATAAAAACCAACACCAAATTGACCGATTAACTGACTATTTTTAATGTTGTCTGTACCAATAGATTTCAGAAAAGCTTTAGTACCAGATTTAGCAATAGTACCTAAATTATCGATCACTTCGTCATAACGCATTCCTATGCCATTATCCATAATGGTAATGGTACGTTTTGCTTTATTACAGATCAGGCGTACACTTAGTTCACCATTTCCTTCATATAGATCAGACTGTGCTAGGGCGCGGAAGCGCAATTTATCCGCAGCATCCGAAGCATTAGAAATTAGTTCTCGCACAAAAATTTCTTTATTGGAGTAAAGAGAATTAATCATAATATGAAGTAACTGCTTTACTTCTGATTGAAATCCACGGGTTTCTTGTTTTTTTATAATCATAAATGGCTACCAAATAAACAGATGAAAATGATCAAAACATAGGGATAAAGAGAGATTATTTCAAGCACAAATATTCAAAATAGTTGCGAATGTTAGAGAACACT
>NZ_NJPO01000089.1 GCF_002855795.1 Candidatus Palibaumannia cicadellinicola | reverse complement strand
ATGTGATAAATATTCGTATGAACAAATCAGTTAGTGTATCTTACTTTTTTTCATACAATGCACTTGAAATACAAATTACTAGAGCTAACTCTGCCAGGTAGATATTTTTCCAGTCTGTCTCTATCTACATCTACAGTAAATAACAGTAGATTACTACTAGCGGAGTTTAAGTAGTGACTAATATGAATATTTTGGCTTTTTTCCTCACTGCTAGTTTTCTAGTCAAACTAATATTGCTAGTTTTGATGTTTTTTTCGATTATATCCTGGGCTATTATTATCCAGCGTACCTGTGTAATTAACGCAGCCTACCGCGAAGTGGAAGCATTTGAAGAGAAATTTTGGTCTGGTATTGAATTATCCCGACTCTATCAAGAGAGCGAAGCACGTAGCGATAATCTAGGTAACTCAGAACAAATTTTCTACGTGGGATTTAAGGAGTTTATCAGGCTTCATAGTGCAAAAACTACCTTCCCCGCCGCCGTAGTGGAGGGTGTATCGCGCGCTATGCGTATTTCGATGAACCGAGAACTAGAAGCACTAGAAACAAATGTTTCTGTTTTAGGAAATATCGGTTCTATAAGCCCCTATATTGGTCTTTTAGGCACAGTTTGGGGCATTATGCACGCTTTTATTCGCCTAGGAGCGGTCAAACAAGCTACACTACAGATGGTAGCACCGAGTATCGCCGAAGCGCTAATTGCAACAGCGATAGGTCTATTTGTTGCTATTCCGGCGGTAATGGCATTCAACCGACTAAGCCAGCGTATCAATCAGCTTGAACAGAACTACGATAATTTTACCGAAGAATTTATCGCCATATTATTTCGTCAGGCCTTCGCTAGCACCTAAATATAAGTATAAGTAAGAGTAAAAAGATGAAGATAAGTATGGCAAGAAGAAGAGTACGTAGAGAAATCAATGTTGATATTAATCTTATTCCCCTCCTTGATGTTTTGTTGGTGCTAGTGTTAGTTTTAATGGCGACGGGGCCTATTATCACACACAGCATTGAAGTTGATTTACCTGATGGAACTCACTTAAATTCCGTAACGAGCGATGATACGAAGTCAGTGATCGTAGAAGTAAGGGGTCGTAACCAATAC
>NZ_NJPO01000088.1 GCF_002855795.1 Candidatus Palibaumannia cicadellinicola | reverse complement strand
GGTATTTTTATACTAAGTATACTAAATATCGTATCTATAGTAGATACGACATGAAAGTGAAATGATGCTTACCTGACTGAATCAAGCTTGGTGTTTGACTTCTTTTATACCATTAAATAGTGCTTTGTCGCCCAATGCTTCTTCAATGCGAATTAGCTGATTGTATTTAGCTAAACGATCGGAACGGCTCATAGAACCAGTTTTTATTTGTCCGGCGGAGGTACCAACTGCTAAATCAGCTATGGTAGCATCTTCAGTTTCACCGGAACGATGGGAGATAATCGTAGTATAACCAGCATCCTTGGCCATGTTTATCACTGCCAGTGTTTCTGTTAATGAACCTACTTGATTTAATTTAATAAGAATAGAGTTAGCTATACCTTTTTCGATACCTGTTTTTAACATCTTAGTACTAGTTACGAACAAATCGTCACCTACTAACTGAATTCGATCGCCCAATATTTGGGTTTGGTATGCAAAACCATCCCAATCTGATTCATTTAGACCGTCTTCGATAGAAATTATCGGGTACTTTTTGGTTAGCACTGCAAGGTAATCTGTGAATTCTTGAGAGCTTAAGCGTTTACCTTCGCTTTTCAGATGATAGTTACCGGTAGATTTATCAAATAATTCGGAAGCCGCGCAGTCCATAGCTAAGGTAATATCTTTACCTAAAACATAACCAGCTTTCTCTACTGCGTCTTTGATTACTTCCAATGCAGCGGCATTAGAGCCCAAATTAGGCGCATAGCCGCCTTCGTCGCCTACTGCGGTGTGCATACCCTTAGCCTTAAGAACTGTTGCTAAATGATGGAAAACTTCAGAACCAATTCTAATTGCTTCTTTTACCGTTTTGGCAACTACTGGCTGGATCATAAATTCTTGTATGTCAACGTTGTTGTCGGCATGTTTGCCTCCATTGAGGATGTTAATCATCGGCAATGGCATAGAAAATTGGCCTGGGGTACGGTTTAGTTCAGCAATATGCGCATAAAGCGGCATGCCCTTGCAAGCCGCAGCAGATTTAGCGGCAGCTAGTGAGACAGCTAAAATAGCATTGGCACCCAATTGAGATTTATTTTCGGTGCCATCAAGTTTGATCATCACTTGGTCTATGCATT
The DNA here is from genome assembly GCF_002855795.1 of Candidatus Palibaumannia cicadellinicola. GTDB lineage: Bacteria > Pseudomonadota > Gammaproteobacteria > Enterobacterales > Enterobacteriaceae > Baumannia > Baumannia cicadellinicola_C. The sequence goes on along the minus strand of NZ_NJPO01000088.1, from coordinate 3,375 downwards.
CTTGATCTTTAGCGTTTTTACTTATTAAGGCTTCCGCAATAGGGCCATTAACAGCGCTAACTGCTTTAGTTACACCTTTTCCCAGAAAACGGGTGAGATCGCCATCACGCAACTCTAGTGCTTCTAGTGAGCCAGTAGACGCGCCAGATGGGACTGCCGCGATACCCCAAAAACCACCTTCCAGATGTACTTCTGCTTCAACAGTAGGATTTCCGCGGGAATCGATAATTTCACGGCCAAGGACTTTTACTATTTTGGACATTAGTATTTCCTTATTGTATTTTTTTGCTAGTAACCAATTGATTCTGGGTGAGTAAGGCAAGCGCTCAGAACCAGCTTGCTACCCACCCCCATTAGATTTATCAGAAGATCTGAATCTTATTTTAGTGTTCGTTTTTGATATTCACCTGCTGCCTTGACAAAACCAGTAAATAGAGGATGACCATCACGCGGAGTTGAAGTGAACTCTGGATGAAACTGGCTAGCTACAAACCACGGGTGATCTGGATATTCTATAATTTCCACTAGCTTCTGATCCTCCGATAGCCCTGCCACGCGTAGTCCAGCGGCTTCTATTTGTTTTAATAACATGTTGTTTACTTCGTAGCGATGACGATGACGCTCCATTATTATGGCATGGCCATACATCTTGCGTGCCAAACTGCCATCAGCTAATTGGCAAGCCTGGCTACCAAGACGCATAGTACCTCCCAAATTGCTCTGCTTGCTACGTACGTTCACATTACCATCTTCTTCGCACCATTCAGTTATTAGTGCTACTACAGGATACTTACAGTTAGAACAAAATTCGGTAGAGTTAGCTTCTGGCATACCCGCTACATGGCGGGCGAACTCTATTAGTGCTACCTGCATGCCCAGACAAATACCGAGATAGGGAATCTTTTTCTCACGCGCGTATTGCGCAGTCATTATTTTTCCTTCCACGCCTCGGTATCCGAAACCACCAGGGATTAGGATAGCATCTAGGTCTTTGAGAATATCTACACTACGGGTTTCTACATCTTGAGAATGGATCAGGCGGATGTTCACTGTGAGGCGATTTTTTAGCCCGGCGTGTTTTAGTGCTTCCATAACGGACTTATAAGCATCTGGTAAGTCGATATATTTCCCTACCATACCTATGGTAACTTCGCCTCCTGGATTAGCCTGCTGGTAAATAACTTGCTCCCACTCAGAAAGATCCGCTTCGGGACATTTCAAGCTGAAGCGCTCACAAATATAATCGTCTAAATCTTGTGATTTTAATAGTGCCGGAATTTGGTAAATGGAATCAACGTCTTTAATTGAAATAACAGCTTTTTCTAAAACATTGCAGAATAAAGCAATTTTCGCCCGTTCGTGGTTAGGCACTGCACGATAGGAGCGACAAATAAGCACATCAGGCTGGATGCCAATCGACAGTAGCTCTTTTACCGAATGCTGTGTAGGTTTCGTTTTGACCTCACCTGCAGCTTCTATGTAGGGCACTAGAGTAAGGTGCATATACAGAGTATGATTACGGCCAACTTCTACGGCCATTTGGCGGATCGCCTCTAGAAAAGGCAAAGATTCTATATCGCCTACTGTTCCACCTATTTCCACCAACACTATATCGTAGCCTTCTCCGCCCTCAATAATACGCTTTTTGATTGCGTTTGTTATGTGAGGAATAACTTGAATAGTAGCACCAAGATAATCACCACGGCGTTCTTTGTGCAGCACATCAGAATATATACGCCCGGTTGTGAAGTTATTACGACGCGACATCTTAGTACGTATGAAACGCTCATAATGCCCTAGGTCTAAATCTGTTTCAGCACCGTCTTCTGTGACGAAAACTTCCCCGTGCTGAATCGGACTAATAGTACCTGAATCAACATTAATATAGGGGTCTAACTTCATGATAGTAACGTTAAGACCTCTAGCTTCTAGAATAGCTGCCAAAGATGCTGCCGCAATACCCTTACCCAAGGAGGATACAACACCTCCAGTTATAAAAATATAATGAGTTATCATGCTGAAAATGAGAAGATTAAAAAATAAGTTAAAAACAGAACAACTAAGTTGAGAATACAATATACCTGAAGCGGAAATTACGCCATAAATATTGTTAATTGTGTGCTAGTCTAGATTAGCGTAACATATAAATGATAATAGTAATTTAACTATATTCATAATTATTTGTATTTCCAATGCGCCGCTCGGCCTATTTCAGCATCTTCATGCATCTGGCTAGTGCGGATTTGAATTTCAATCATTTTACTATGTGGTCCTAGCACCACGGTATGAATAGATTGGTAACCGTTAGGTTTGGGGTTAGCTACATAATCGTCAAACTTATCCGGCAGATGACTAAAATTAGTATGGAGAAGACCTAGCACAGCGTAACAGTCCTGCAGCTGCTCAACAACGAAACGCACAGCGCACAGATCGAACAGTTCTTCAAAAGCTAGCGCTTTTTTCTGCATCTTGCGCCAGATACTGTAAATATGTTTCGGACGACCGTAGATATCAGCTTTTAATCCAGCTTTGAGCATTGCATGACGCAGAGAAGTTACGAAGTACTCAATATACTGTTCTCGGTCGATGCGACGCTCATGCAATAGTTTAGCGATGCGCTTATATTCATTAGGATATAGGTAGCGAAAACAAAAATCTTCTAGCTCCCATTTCAGCTGACCAATACCGAGGCGGTTAGCTAGCGGTGCGTAGATATGAGTACTCTCTTTAGCTGCTAGCACCCGTTCATCTTCCGGTGCATCCTGTAGTTCGCGCAGATAGGCTATGCGCTCTGCTAGTTTTATTACCAAGCAGCGTAAATCATCGACTATAGTCAGTAATATGCGGCATACGTTGTCCATCTGCTCGGACTGATGAGCTGCCTTAAGTTTGCGGATAGCGTCTATCTCACGCACGCCAGAAACTAAATCTACTATATTTTTGCCAAAATATGCTTCCAAAACCCCCTCTTCCATCATTCCTACATCTACCATAGGGAACAACAGCGCTGCACATAAGCTATCGTTATCCATGCTTAGCATCGATAAAATCTCCACCATCTCAATACCCCGCCAGAGTAACAAGGAAACATCTGGATTATTTTTGCACTGTTGCTTGCAGTAGTGCCAGGTACAGGCCAGCCGATCACTCGATTGCTGGTTGGATAGCCCTAAGCTAGCCACCCAATCGTCAACAACGAATTGACACGCTGGATGAAAATGTGTACTTCTTACCGCAACCATACTAACTCCCTATCTTGCAGAGATTTTGGAACGCTTAATAAATAACGCCATTCACTCAAGATGACCATACTGCGCAGAAAAAGGTCTCGTACACGGTAAAGCTTGAGTTTACTACCAGTATAATGTTACTATC
>NZ_NJPO01000087.1 GCF_002855795.1 Candidatus Palibaumannia cicadellinicola | reverse complement strand
TCAATAAAACGTTGAGCTAGATTCTTTGCCTTTTTCTGCCATTCAGCTCTATTCGCATAAGTAGTACGTGGATCTAAAATAGTACTATCGACACCAACTAGCATCTGAGGTATAGCTAAATTAAAAATGGGTAGATTAATTTCAGGCGCTTCATTAATCTTTCGGCTCAATATCGCGTTAATAATTATCCGGGTATCCTTGATAGAAATACGATTACCGCTGCCATTCCAACCAGTATTCACCAAATAAGCGCTAGTACCAGTAGCCTTCATCCTCTTAGCTAGCATCGCGGCATATACCGTTGGATGAAGTGATAAAAATGCCGCGGCAAAGCATGCTGAGAAGGTAGGAATAGGCGCCATAATACCCCGTTCAGTACCAGATAATTTTGCGGTAAAACCAGATAAGAAATAATATTGTGCCTGTTCAGCGGTTAACATTGCAACCGGAGGCAAAACCCCGAAGGCGTCTGCGGTGAGGAAAATGACAGTTGAAGCATGGCTAGCACGCGATACTGGTTTAACGATATTTTTGATATGATTAATAGGGTAAGATACACGTGCGTTTTCAGTCTTGCTACTATCATTATAATCTACTGACCCGTCAGTTCGCACTACTACGTTTTCTAGTAACGCATCACGTCGGATGGCCTTAAAAATATCAGGCTCAGTCTCTACATTTAGGCGGATAGTTTTAGCGTAGCAGCCTCCTTCCAAATTAAAAACACCATCATCGTCCCAACCATGTTCATCATCTCCGATGAGGCGTCGTTTAGAATCATGGGAAAGTGTAGTTTTTCCTGTGCCTGATAGTCCGAAGAAAAGTGCAACATCTTCGTTTACACCTACATTAGCGGAACAATGCATGGATGCTATGCCTTTTAGTGGTAGTCTATAGTTCATCACCGAGAATATGCCTTTTTTCATTTCGCCTCCATACCAAGTACCACCAATCAGCTGCATTCCTTCGGTTAAATGAAAGGCAATAAAATTTTCTGAATGCATACCTTGTTCGCGCCAGTTAGGATTAATACATTTAGCACCGTTTAGTACCACAAAATCAGGTTCGAAAAGATTTAGATCGGTTTCATCTGGGCGAATAAACATATTTTTCACGAAATGTGCTTGCCAGGCGACTTCTGTCACAAAACGTACCCGTAATCTGTTGTCTTCCTTAGCGCCACAGAATGCGTCAATGATAAATAAACGTTTGCGACTAAGCTGATGACCTACTAACATCTTGAGATGTTCCCAAGTTTCCTGGCTAATAGGGTGATTATCATTAACATTTTTATGATCTGACCACCATAGTTGATCGTAGGTGTTTTTATCACGCACAAAATATTTATCAAACGGTGAGCGACCAGTAAAAACACCAGTATTGACCGCAACTGCACCCGAGCTAGTAACAGTACCGCGCTCAAAACCCGTTAGGTTCTGGTTGGTCTCTTCGACAAATAACTGCTCGAAACTAGGATTATATATCAGTTCACAGCAGTCTGTGATTCCATAACTGATTAACCGCTGCATCATCATATTTTTACTGACCATATTGACCTTCTTTTGAAGGGAATAATCAATGTTATTTATTACCGAAAAATATTTAGCTAGGGAAACATAGGTAATATTTGGGACGGCTGT
>NZ_NJPO01000086.1 GCF_002855795.1 Candidatus Palibaumannia cicadellinicola | reverse complement strand
TAAGATCATGACGCGTCAGGCTTTCTTCATGGTTTAGGTTATCCGCGATAATAGCCAGCCTTAGTTATCACCTGAAGCTCAGACTATAACTTATAACTGGTATTTTATAATGATTGGCATTATAGGTGCTATGGAACCAGAAGTTATATTGCTCCGTGAGCAATTAACCCAACTAACTATTTGGCAACAGGCTGGATGTTACATTTATAGCGGCTGTCTGCACGGAATTAAAGTAGCTTTAGTTCAATCAGGAATTGGTAAGGTTTCAGCTGCATTAGGCACCACACTGCTACTAGATCATTTTCAACCTACATTAGTAATCAATACAGGTTCAGCTGGCAGTCTCTCTCCGTCGCTGGTAGTAGGGGATATAGTAGTATCGGACGAAGTTCGATATCATGATGTTGATGTCACAACCTTTGGCTATGAGAGAGGGCAGATGGCCCAGTGCCCAGCATCATTTAACGCTGCGCCTTCACTGGTAACTTTGGCTAAAAACATTACCGAAAGTATCGGTATGCATGCCATGCGTGGTCTGATCATTAGCGGTGACGCATTTATCAATGGCGGGCAGGCCCTAGCCTATATCCGCCATAATTTTCCGCAAGCTCTAGCGGTAGAGATGGAAGCTACAGCTATTGCTCACATATGCCATCAGTTTGCTGTTCCCTTCGTGGTTATACGTGCTATCTCTGATGTCGCCGACCATATTTCCCATAACAGCTTTAAAGATGGTCTAACAGTAGTTGTGCATCATTTATCGCGGCTTGTTTCAGAAATGGTGCTGGCGCTAGCTACTAAAAGAGGATCACTCTCCCAAACTGGATAGTTATTAAAGACTAAATGAAGATCCGCAACTACAAGTAGTTTTTACATTAGGGTTAGTCACAATAAAGCGTGAACCTTTCAGTCCTTCACTGTAATCAACTGAACCGCCTAATAAATATTGTAAACTCATGGGATCGACAACTAGCACGACGCCTTGTTTCTCTATAGTTACATCTTCGTCATTGACTTGTTCATCAAAAGTAAAGCCGTACTGTAAACCACTACAGCCACCACCGGTAATATAGACTCGTAACTTAAGATTGGGATTGGCTTCTTCAGCAATGAGCATTTTTACTCTGCTTGCAGCTGAATCGGTAAATTGTAAAGGCAATATCGTAGTTTCATTCATAATGTTTCTTCCTCGCTGTAGAGCTTTATTTACTCTATTTGATTCTATCAATGATGTTTGATGTTGCTAACGTAATTAATTAGATAAAGCTATTCGTCTCTTCGTCTATTGACGAACAAAGTGTTTTAGCCAACCAAATACTCCGCAGCTATAACTGTTTTGTTCTAATTCTAATGTTATTTTCTGTCTAGGTTCAGGTTTTGCGAAATGACCTGGATCTATTTCACTTGTTTGAATAATTGGTACTATCTTACACAAGGACTGCGGATTATCTGTCCAAATAGGTAGGGTACGCAGTGCGCTACCGCCATTGCAGACTAAATTTCCAGCATCGTCAATAGACATTTTGCTAATACCTTCCGGAGGTGTAAGATTCAGCGTCATCGGCGCCTGATTATCCAGATAACGGCGATACAAAGTCAAAGCCCCGGTGGCGCCAGTCAACTTAGCTGGCCTATTATTGTCCCGACCAATCCAGATAATAGAGACTTCTTTGCCATCTATACCAACAAACCAGCTGTCGCGTAGTTCGTTAGTGGTACCGGTTTTTGCCGCTAGATGATAGGTGGGAAATTTCACCGCTAGCGAGTGTGAGGTACCACGCTCCACGACTTGTTGCATGGCATATAGCGTTAGGTAGGCTGCTTGAGCGGGAATGACTCTTTCTGCTTGCGGGAAGCTTTCATATAAAACTTTGCCGTCTTCGCTAACAACTGAACGTACCGCTGATAAGGTAGCATGGTTACCGCAGCTAGCTATGGTTTGGAATTTCTGCGCTACTTCTACTGGCGTCAGGCTAATAGCTCCTAGTAGCATTGAAGGCACCGGATTTAGTGTAGTTGCTGGGATTCCTAATTTAATCAAGGTATTAATGATAGGATCTAACCCTACTGCCAGACCAATATTGACGGTAGGTACGTTGAGGGAATATGCCAGCGCGTCTACTAGCATCACTTTATCACGGAACTGTCGGTCATAGTTTTTAGGAAACCAGAGACGGCCGTTCGGCTGCTGGATAGCAAGTGGCTTATCCGCGATCCAAGTATTAAGCCGATATTGATTAGGTTCGCTAAGAGCTGTCAGATAAGTCGCTGGTTTAGCAAGCGATCCAACTAAACGCCGCGCTTGCATTGCGCGGTTAAAACCGGCAAACTGCGGCTCAGCCCCACCTACCATGGCACGCACCTCTCCACTTAAACGATCCACAACGACCATTGCGCCTTGGAGATCTTTAATACCATGGTGGGCGCGTAGAGCTGTAATCCCTGCTTCTACGGCTTTTTCCGCGGCATATTGCGACACTGGATCCAACGTAGTGAACATTTTTATGCCGGATAGCGTGTTTATTTTCTCTTTTAGTTTGCTCTGTAGCTCTTTGCGCACCATTTGCATAAAAGCTGGCTGCGGTGTCAGTACGCGGCCACGCGGTTGCACATCAAGTAGACGTGTACTCAAGATGTCATATAGATCTATATCAATAACATGCTGTTTTTCTAGTAATTTGATAACGAAATTACGCCGTTCTAGCGTCAGCTGTGGATTACGCCAAGGGTTATACAACGAAGCACCTTTTACCATTCCTACCAGCATAGCCTGCTGTTCTAAACTCAGTTCATCTATAGGTAGACCAAAGTAGTAAAGACTAGCAAGTGGGAACCCGCGTATCTGCTCGTTGCAACTTTGTCCAAGGTACACCTCATTTAGGTAAAGTTCTAGAATGCGGTCCTTGCTATAGCGATGATCAAAAAGCAATGCCATATACACTTCGTTAAGCTTACGCCATAAGGATCGTTGGTTGCTCAAAAATAAGTTTTTTACTAGTTGCTGGGTGAGTGTACTACCCCCCTGTACCGCGTGACCAGCGGTAAAGTTTGCTCGTAAAGCGCGGAACATCGAAGAGATGCGAATGCCGTCATGCTGGTAAAAGTACCTATCCTCGGTAGCGATAAGGATTTCTACTAGCATATTTGGGAACCCGGCGCGCGGTACAAAAAGTCGTTGCTCTCCCTTTGGAGATTGTAGTATGGTAATAAGTCTAGGATCTAAGCGGAAAACTCCTACATTACGTTGAATATCTTGATTTTTAATTTGCAGTAGTTTGTTTCTGGCAAAAGTAATACTGGCTCTAATCTGCCCCTCCTTTCCATCCGGAAAATCAAAAGGTCGGCGTAATAACTCAATACTATTATCACGTACGATAAACTCACCAGGACGGGTAATGTGGGACACTGAGCGATATTGCATACTTTCTAACAGTGTTATCATTTCATCTCGGCTATAAGACATACCTGGCTCCAAGTTTACCATGCGGCCATAAACCGCAGCTGGTAACTGCCAAACCTTACCATCTATACGGCGGCGTACCTGCGTATCCAGATAAAAGCCATATAAAGCTATCAAGATAACTAGTAGTATTACTATACGGATATACCAGCGGATACGAAATCTTTTTTTATTTTGTCGTCTTCTAGTTCTCCAGTTATGTCGTGTATCGCAGCGTGTTGTCGCCCATTTTCGATGGCGTCCGATAGGTTCACGTTTACGGTTATCCCCAGACATCTTTGTTATTCTCCATAATGGTTCATGGCTAACACTGACAAGTAGTACTCCAGTCATTAGCCGGAGACGGTAATAATTCATGTATAATTTTAAGTGGTATTCATTGCTAGTACCCAACTATATTTAGGCCGTGCTACATTATTGCGTCAACTTACGATATTTAATCGTAAAGCCAAAAAGTATAATATCAGCTTGTTTTTTCTGGTTTAGCTCAAGAGGGTTAGGTCATGAGCCTGAGGAATGAATCATTGCCAACCTTAAAGTCATCTGCTATTTATAGCGACCGGTTTCTTTTCCCACATTAGGGATCGCTAGTGCGTATTAGGTTAGTAAGGAAAGGAGAAGCAATATGCAAGAAGGAAAAAATCGTCAAACATCCTCCTTGAGTCTTCTCGCCATAGCTGGAGTCGAACCATATCAGCCGAAGCCTGGCGAAGAGTATATGAATGATGCCCAGCTTCTATATTTTCGACGTATTCTAGAAGCTTGGCGTAATCAGCTCAGAGATGAAATAGGACGCACTGTTTCACATATGCAAGATGAGGCTGCAAACTTTCCAGATCCGGTGGACCGTGCTACTCAAGAAGAAGAATTTAGTCTTGAGCTGCGTAATCGTGACCGGGAACGTAAACTCATCAAGAAAATTGAAAAGACCCTAAAAAAAGTGGAAGAAAATGATTTTGGCTTCTGTGAATCCTGCGGAATTGAAATTGGTATTCGCCGCTTGGAGGCTCGTCCTACCGCTGATTTGTGTATAGACTGCAAAACATTAGCTGAAATCCGCGAAAAGCAGATGATAGGGTAAGAGCAAAGAGTACAGCTTGGCTTACCCCTCAATATTGGAAACATATTTTTTTTACTTTGTTTATCATTATTTATTTGTGACTGAGGTTTACTATTTTTACCCGAGCAGCCAACTTTGACCGTCAGGTGCTTAACCATAAAAATGCGGACACTGCATTAGAGGATAGACACCCTTTAACTATTATTCCGCGCAATAAGCACTCAATATCGCGTAAAGATATCAGTACAAATGCATTAAAAGTTCTTTACCGCCTTAGTAAGGCAGGATTCGAAGCATATTTGGTCGGAGGTTGTGTCCGCGATATTTTGTTGGGTAAAAAACCAAAGGACTTTGATATTACCACCAATGCCACTCCAGAAGAAATGCGTAAACTATTTCGTAATTGTCGACTAGTAGGCCGCCGCTTTCGTCTTGCCCATGTTATATTCGGTAAAGAAATAATTGAAGTTGCTACTTTACGAGGTAATCATAAAGTACGAGATTATAAAAAACAACCAACTTGTAATAATGGCATGATATTACGTGATAATATTTTTGGCTCAATTGAGGAAGATGCCCAGCGCAGAGATTTTTCGGTTAATAGTATCTATTATAGTGTAGCAGATTTTACTTTGCGTGACTATACCGGTGGCCTAAAAGATCTACGAGAAGGTACTATTCGCCTGATTGGAGATCCTGAGATTCGGTATCGGGAAGATCCAGTACGAATGTTGCGCGCGGTACGCTTCGCTGCAAAATTAAACATGACTATCAGCGAAGAAACAGCCAATCCGATTATTAAGCTAGCAACGCTGTTGGCGAATATTCCTCCGGCTAGGCTCTTCGACGAAGCACTGAAATTACTGCAAGCTGGGTATGGTGAGCCTACTTATCGCCTACTATGCAAATACCAGCTTTTCAAGTCACTGTTCCCGCTGATTAGCCGAAAATTTACCGAGTATGGTGATAGCTATATGGAAAATATGATCAGCCGAGTACTCATAAATACCGACCAGCGTCTTCATAACACAAAACTAGTTAATCCTGCTTTATTCTTTGCCGCTCTGCTATGGTATCCTTTACTAGATTATGTGCAAAATCTCATGCAGGAAAGCCGCCTTTCCTACTTCGAAGCGTTTGTACTATCAATGAATGAAATATTAGATAAACAGTGCAAAACACTAGCTATTCCTAAAAAAATAACTACATTAATGCGCGATATGTGGCAATTACAACTAAGGTTATCTAGCTATCAGGGTAAAAAAGCTCAAAAGCTAATGGAGCATCCTAAATTTCGTGCCGCTTATGATTTGTTAGTGTTACGCGCTGAAGTAGAGGAAAATATGGAATTACAGCGTATTACCCACTGGTGGGGTGAATTACAAACGGCAACACCCTCATGTCATAAGAAGATGCGGAATATTAGTATACTGAATATGAATCACGATAACTTATGATGGAGCTGGTATTTTTGGCGCTTGGCAGTAACCTAGCTGACCCGCTGCAGCAGGTAGATATAGCCTTATTAGCGCTAGGGCGCCTGCCCCAAACTAGTCTAGTTGTGTGTTCTTCCTACTATCGTAGCCGTCCTATGGGGCCTAAGAATCAGCCTGATTACCTTAATGCGGTAGTAGTACTAAAAACAGCACTTGCGCCCGAAGAGCTTCTAGCTCATACACAGTTGATTGAACTCAAGCAGGGACGCGACCGTCAAAAACCCCGCTTTGGGCCGCGCACGCTAGATTTAGATATTTTACTGTTTGGGAATAGAATGATTGTTACAAGTAGGTTAACGGTGCCCCATTACGATATGCATAACCGTGAATTTATGCTTTATCCTCTAGAAGAAATAGCTCCAAACCTACGCTTCCCAGATGGCACTCTACTAGTAAACTTACTGCGTAATATTGCACGTAACGGCCTAATATTCTGGGATAAGACCCACCGGGTACGATATTGGTAATATCCCTAATAATAGTTTAATATTTATTCTTTTGCTGATCGTAGATACCTATCCAATACAGAGGTTGTATGAACATAACTACCATTTCTTATTTACGTAACCGGAAAAAGCGACAGCAAAAATTTGCTTCTCTTACGGTCTATGACGCGACCTTTGCTTCTCTATGTGAACAGCATGGTATCAGCGTTATGTTAGTGGGAGATTCACTTGGGATGACTATTCAGGGACATGATTCTACCCTGCCGGTCACGTTAGATCATATGATTTACCATACACGTTGCGTCCGGCGCGGCGCAACAAAATCCTGGCTACTGGCAGACCTACCATTTATGTGTTACGCTACATTATCTCAGGCTTACGAAAGCGCGGCTGAGCTTATGCGAGCCGGTGCCAATATGGTTAAACTAGAAGGTGGTTTCTGGATTACTAAAACCGTTCGTTGCTTAACAGAGCGTGCAGTCCCAGTGTGTTGCCATCTCGGCCTAACTCCTCAATTTGTTAATATTTTTGGTGGCTATAAAATTCAGGGCAGGGACAAAGATAGTGCTGATAGACTACTGGCTGATGCAGTAGCACTAGAGCGTGCTGGTGCCCAAATGCTAGTACTAGAATGCGTGCCGGTTGCGTTAGCCGAGTGTGTTACGCGTACATTAGCGATACCAGTCATTGGTATCGGCGCTGGCGCTGTTACCGACGGTCAGATTTTAGTAATGCAAGACGTACTGGGTATCACCGGTGATCGCGCACCATCCTTCGCTCGAAACTTTCTGGTCGATTGTGAAGATATCCCCAATGCCATCAGCCTTTATGTGCAAGAGGTAGAAGCTGGCAAATTTCCCACGGAACAACATAGTTTCTATTGATGTCTGTCATCGGAGCAGTCAGAGGAGAGAGTAGCGTGTTGATGATCGACAATACCACTACCCTACGTCAGACAATTCAGCAGTGGCGTCAATCACAACGGCGTATAGCTCTTATTCCCACGATGGGAAATCTACATGATGGGCATATTACCCTGATTGATGAAGGGCGGGCGCAGGCTGATATTGTAGTAGTAAGCATATTCGTAAACCCGATGCAGTTCGACCGGAGGGAAGATTTAGCCGTTTATCCGCGCACCCTGCAGGAAGATTATAATAAACTAATTATGAGTAGGGTAGATGCTGTTTTTGCACCGTCGGTGGATACGATTTATCCTAATAGTATTGACAACCAAACTTTTATCGATGTGCCCCGCTTGTCAAGCATGCTAGAAGGCATCAACCGACCAGGTCATTTTCGCGGTGTCGCCACTATTGTCAGCAAACTATTCAATTTAGTGCAGCCTAATGTTGCTTGCTTCGGTGAAAAAGACTTTCAACAGTTAGCGCTTATTCGGCAGATGGTGCACGATATGAACTATGACATTCAAATTATAGCTGTGCCAACTGTTCGCTCCCCCGATGGTTTAGCACTAAGTTCACGTAATAGTTATCTTACGCAAGAACAACGTCAGCTAGCGCCTCGACTTTATCAAGTTATGCAAAAGCTGGTGGACCATTTATGCTCTGGTGAAAGGTATACCGATAAGCTGCTTGATAAAGCAGCAAAGCAATTGCGTGAATTAGGATTCACTCCGGACATACTAGAAATCCGCGATGCCATAACTTTACAACCACTAACAGTAGAGAGCAAACAGGCAGTAGTGCTATTTAGTGCCTGGCTCGGCAAAGCCAGGCTGATAGATAACGCTAAAGTAGATCTAAATGAGATATCCCTTGATAGTCTGCGTGACAACTGTCAAATAAGACTGAAAGGATGACTATCCTTTCTGGTACAACCAAAATAACTGCTGTGTGCAAATTGATTTGACTTTTTGACTTAAGGACCACGTTATTTATGCAAGAGCTTTATGATCCGAAAGATATTGAATCAAAAATTCAGCAATACTGGCATGAACATGAAACGTTTAAGGTAATCGAAGATACCAGTAAAGACAAATATTATTGTCTTTCGATGCTGCCCTATCCTTCTGGCAGTCTGCACATGGGACATGTACGTAATTACACTATTGGCGACGTACTTTCCCGTTATCAGCGGATGCAAGGTAAAAACGTACTGCAACCCATCGGATGGGATGCCTTCGGCCTACCTGCTGAAAGAGCAGCGATTCAAAAAAAAACAGCGCCTGCATCATGGACCTATGCCAATATTGACTCTATGAAGAATCAATTAAAGCGACTGGGTTTCGGCTACGACTGGAGCCGTGAAATAACTACATGTCAGCCAGAGTACTACCGCTGGGAACAGTGGTTTTTTATCCAGTTATATAAAAAAGGCTTGGTCTATAAGAAGATGTCATCGGTCAACTGGTGCTCAAACGATCAAACGGTACTCGCTAACGAACAGGTTATCGACGGCTGCTGTTGGCGATGTGGTACTACCGTAAAGTGCAAAGATATCCCACAGTGGTTCGTTAAAATTACCGCTTATGCCGATCAGTTACTTGATGATTTAGATCAATTGGACGACTGGCCAGAACAGATAAAAATCATGCAACGTAATTGGATCGGCCGTTCTGAAGGCATAAATATTACCTTTCAAGTGGCTGAAATAAAAACACAAATCACAGTTTACACTGCTCGTCCGGACACTTTAATGGGTGTTACCTATGTTGCAATTGCAATACACCATGATCTTGCGCTGCAAGCGGCTGTCGATAATTTAGCATTAGCAAATTTTCTGAATAATAGCCGCTATACTAAGGTAGCAGAAGCGGAAATGGTCACGAAGGTAAAAACAGGTATATTTACTGGTCTGCACGCAATACATCCGCTGACAGGAGATAAACTACCAATATGGGTTACGAACTTTGTGCTGATAGATTATGGCACTGGAGCAGTCATGGCAGTGCCAGGACACAATCAGCGGGATTGGGAGTTCGCCTGCAAATACTCTCTGCCAATTAAGACTGTTATCCGCAATGCCGACGGTAGCGAACCCAATATCAGCGCGCAGGCGATGATTAACAAAGGTATTCTGTATAACTCAGGCGATTTTGATGGTCTCAATTATCAAGAGGCCTGCAAAGCAATTACAGCCGTCTTGGTAGCGCGTGGCATAGGCGAGAGAAAAGTAAACTATCGTCTACGCGACTGGGTCGTTTCCCGCCAACGTTACTGGGGCGCACCTATACCTATGATTACACTGGAAGACGGTACTATAGTGCCAACTCCAATAGATCAGCTACCAGTGATATTACCAGAAAATATTTTGATGAACGGGGACGGTATCTCGAATCCACTTAAAGACGATCACCGATGGTCAAAAACTACCTATGAGAGTCATCCTGCGATGCGTGAAACGGATACCTTTGATACTTTTATGGAATCTTCGTGGTACTACGCGCGCTATACTTGTCCTAATTATGACCAAGGTATGTTAGATATTGCAGCGGCAAACTATTGGCTACCAGTAGATCAATATATTGGAGGTATTGAACATGCAATTATGCACTTAATGTACTTTCGCTTTTATCATAAATTGTTGCGCGATGCTGGTATGTTTGCTTACGACGAGCCTACTAAACGTCTACTGTGTCAAGGCATGGTGCTCGCTGATTCTTTTTACTACGTCGGCAGTACCGGTGAGCGTATATGGGTCTCACCTATTAATGTCAGCGTCCAGCGTGACGAAAAAGGTAACCTGGTTAAAGCTATCGATTCACAGGGCAACCAGCTAGTGTATGCTGGCATGAGTAAAATGTCTAAATCTAAAAACAACGGTATCGACCCGCAGATTATGGTCGAAAAATACGGTGCCGATACTGTACGTTTGTTTATGATGTTCGCAGCTCCAGTGGAAATGACGTTGGAATGGCGAGAATCTGGCGTAGAGGGAGCTAACAGATTCTTGAAACGTATCTGGAAGCTAATTTATGAACATACCCAGCGTGGCGAGGTAGTAGCGCTAGATTTCGCAGCAATGAGTGACAAGCACAAAGCACTACGGCGCGAACTACATCAAACAATAGCTAAGGTAACCGACGATATCGGCCGGCGCCAAACGTTTAATACTGCTATTGCTGCAATTATGGAGATCATAAAAAAATTGGCACACGCATCGCAGGATAGTACGCAAGATCGCGCTCTGTTGCAGGAAGCACTACTTGCGGTAGTGCGTATGTTATATCCATTTACTCCTCATGTTTGCTTCACGCTATGGCAGGCGCTAGGCGGAAAAGAAGACATTGATAATGCTCCATGGCCCATAGTGGACAAATCAGCGCTGGTAGAAGAAGTTCAATTAATAGTCATTCAGATCAATGGCAAACTGCGCAGTAGAATTACCGTACCCGCTGATGCCGACGAAGTATTTGTACTAGAACGTGCCTCCCGGGACCAGTCTGTTGCTAAATATTTAGAAGGAACTAAAGTACGTAAAGTCATTTATGTTCCTAGAAAAATGCTTAATTTAGTCATAGGTTAAGCAGAAGAAAATAAGCTTTGTGCGATACCTAGAGACCTACTATTGCACTTATGCAT
>NZ_NJPO01000085.1 GCF_002855795.1 Candidatus Palibaumannia cicadellinicola | reverse complement strand
ATTTATGTTGATATCTTACTTTGGCTTCCGGTAGCATCACGTTAACCTCTAGGAGAGAAATATCACCCTTCTTAATTTCTAGCTGCACAGAAAGTAACTCTGGAGAACTTGAGATATATTTACAAAGTACTTTAAGCAAATCGCATTTTAGCTGTGGCAGGTAATTGGGTGTTTTACCGCTTCGTCGTTGCTCCGCAACGATAATTTGTAATCTTTCCTTAGCTATTTTTGCGGTGGTTTGTTTACGAGATAGAAAACAATTTAATAATTCCATAATTTATCCACCAAAAAGGCGTTTCAGAAATCCCTTATTCTCTTCTTCAATAAAGCGTAAGGGACGTTCATATCCTAACAGGCGATCAACCATATCAGAATAGGCCTGCCCAGCATCAGACTCTGTATCGAGAATCACCGGATGACCTTGATTAGAGGAACGTAAAACTGACGAATCTTCCGGTATCACACCTACCAGCGGTATTCTTAGTATGTCTATTACGTCTTCCATACTTAGCATATCACCACGGTTAACTCGACCAGGATCGTAGCGCGTTAGCAACAAGTGCTCCTTAATTGGAGCCATATTTTGTTCTGCGCGGCGAGATTTAGAAGACAAAATACCTAAGATACGATCTGAGTCCCGGACCGATGATACTTCTGGATTAGTGGTAATAATAGCTTCATCGGCAAAGTAAAGCGCCATTAATGCACCATTTTCAATTCCCGCTGGTGAATCACATACCATGAAGTCGAAACCCATGTCATTCAAATTCTTTAGTACTGTTTCCACGCAAGAACGAGTAAGTACGTCTTTATCACGTGTCTGAGATGCCGGTAAAATATAAAGATTTTCGGTACGTTTATCTTTTATTAGCGCCTGATTAATAGTCGCATCACCTTGGATAACATTAACGAAGTCATACACGACTCTACGTTCGCAACCCATAATTAAATCTAGGTTTCGTAAACCAATATCAAAATCTATCACCACTGTTTTTTTCTTTTTACGTGCTAAACCAGTAGCAATAGCTGCGCTAGATGTGGTTTTACCAACGCCCCCTTTACCTGAAGTAACAACTATAATGCGTGCCATAAAATGATTCCTTTGTCAAGGGATTAAAGGTTTAATGGAAAGTGCACCGTAGTGCAGGTAAATACGCCCAGCTTTACCTGAAAACTCTGCTGGTATTTGATCGCTGAGCCAATATTCCCCGGCAATAGAGACTAGTTCTGGTGATAGATTGCTGCAGAAAATTTGACACTCTCCGTCTCCCGATGCCCCGGCTAACGCATGACCCCGCATCATGCCATAAATATGAATATGACCATCTGCAATTAGTTCTGCACCTGCGCTTACGCTATTTATTATAATTAAATCACTGTTGCGCGCATAAATCTGTTGTCCAGAACGTACCGGAGTATTAATAAGTCGTGTTTTAACAAGAGATAATGTAGATTGTTCTGACTTAAATGCTTTGCCTTCGTTCAGCAACGGCAGTCCGCTACGAATAATTTTATTTTTTAGGGTAGAATCGTTACAGCCGCTAACCGCGACTACATGTAGCCCCGTTGCTAATACCGCCTGGGACAACTCTATCCAATTACATTCTCTGTCAAGACTAGCAACATTGATAATAACCGGCGCATTTTGTAGTAATTGAGGTGCTTGTTTTACTTTTTCTTGTATTGCCCGACTAATTTCTTCTGGCGACGCATCATAAAGATGAATAACTGATAAAGTAAAACTACTGCCTTTTAGATCAATAGGCTTTTGTGTCATCTATTCTGACTCAGATTTATACATATATATTTTCCAGTTCTGTTGATTGACTGGATGCAAGATTTAATGATTTTATCGTACTGCATGCATGTTATAAGTACAATTATATCGATACAATACACTAAGCAATGTAAACGTCGGAACACAAAATCTTTGTTATGATTGAGAAACTGTTAAAGTAGTAGCGCTAGATATAACAAAGTTAGCTGGC
>NZ_NJPO01000084.1 GCF_002855795.1 Candidatus Palibaumannia cicadellinicola | reverse complement strand
AGTAGGTGCTATGATTAATCAGGCAAAAAAAGAAATTGAGCAAGCCCTAGCTGAACGTAAAAATACTCTAAAATTAGTAGCCATTCAAGTACAACTGACAACAGAAACTATAGATGTATCATTACCTGGTAGACGTATAAATAATGGTGGATTACATCCAATATCACATACTATTTTTAGGATTGAGAGTTTTTTTAAACAACTGGGTTTTTCAGTAGAAAGTGGACCAGAAATAGAAGATAGTTATTATAATTTTGATGCGCTTAATATCCCTATTAATCATCCATCGCGATCAGATCATGATACCTTTTGGATTAATAGCACCTACTTATTACGCACCCAAACTTCTAGTATTCAGATTAGAGCTATGCAAGCTTACGAACCACCTATCCGCCTGATTGCATCAGGTCGTGTTTACCGTAATGATTACGACCAAACTCATACTCCTATGTTTCATCAAATGGAAGGATTAATCATAGATAAAGATATTAATTTTTCTCACTTAAAAAGTACTATACATCAATTTTTGCAACATTTTTTTGACGAAGATGTAAAAGTTCGTTTTCGTCCTTCATATTTTCCATTTACCGAACCTGCAGCAGAAGTAGATATTATGGATAATAATGATAACTGGTTAGAAGTACTAGGCTGCGGTATAGTACATCCTAAAATTTTACATAATGTTGGCATTAATTCCGACTATTATTCAGGCTTTGCTTTTGGTATTGGTATAGAGAGAATGGCAATGCTACGTTATAGTATCACTGATTTACGACTTTTCTTTGAAAATGATTTACGTTTTTTGAAACAATTTAAGTAAAGGATAGTACAGATAGTGAAACTCAGTGAACTTTGGCTACGTGAGTGGGTAAATCCTGCTTTAGATAGTCATGCTCTAACAGAACAAATGACAATGTTTGGTCTAGAAGTAACCAGTGTAGAAGCAGTTGCTAGTAAGTTTACTAACGTAGTGATTGGTCGTATAGTAAAATGTGATCGCCATCCTAATGATGATAACTTATGGATTACTAAAGTTGATATTAAAGGTCCTAGTCTTCTGACTATTATTTGTAGTGCTCAGAACTGCCGTAATGATTTACTAGTTGCTGTAAATGTAGTTAGTACTATATTATATGATCAATTATCACAAGGACAATTATGTTCCAGTTTTGAATTAGGTATTAGTAATCATAATGA
Source organism: Candidatus Palibaumannia cicadellinicola (assembly GCF_002855795.1). Taxonomy (GTDB): domain Bacteria; phylum Pseudomonadota; class Gammaproteobacteria; order Enterobacterales; family Enterobacteriaceae; genus Baumannia; species Baumannia cicadellinicola_C. The sequence continues at coordinate 240 of NZ_NJPO01000084.1, read as the reverse complement.
TCAGATGAGTCTAATTGAGTTACCAATTGATGCCCCTATAGGATGCAATTTATGCGATTATTTACAACTGAATGACAATATTATCGATATAAGTGTTACACCTAATCGTGCTGATTGCTTAGGAATCTTAGGTGTAGCCCGTGAAGTAGCTTTGATTAATCATTTACCATTACAACAACCATCAAGTCAACCAGTCACACCAGTTATCATGAATACACTACCGATCCATATCGAAGATAC
>NZ_NJPO01000083.1 GCF_002855795.1 Candidatus Palibaumannia cicadellinicola | reverse complement strand
TAGAAGATACCCAGCAGGGAACTATCTGGCGCCGCAGTAGTTAAAATAAATATTTTATATAGAGCTTTAGGCTTTAGGAATGATATGCTCCCGAGAGCGATAATCCTCGCAGGCTTGCAAAGTATTTTGAATCAGCGTAGCTACTGTCATAGGTCCCACCCCTCCAGGTACGGGTGTAATATAAGCTGCACGCTCTACGGCGCATACAAAATCTACATCACCTACTACTTTACCACTATCTAGACAGTTGATACCTACATCTATCACTACAGCGCCAGGCTTGATCCAACTACCAGGGATGAAACCAGCTTTACCTACCGCCACTACGAGTAAATCAGCATTTGTTATATACTGCGGTAAATTACGGGTGAAACGATGCGTGATAGTTACAGTACAGCCAGCTAACAGTAATTCCATCCCCATAGGACGACCAACTATATTAGATGCACCAACTACTACAGCATTAAGACCCACCGTATTAATATTATACCGTTCAAGCAGGGTAATAATACCACGTGGAGTACAAGGACGAAGTAAAGGCGCGCGTTGACACAAACGACCGACGTTATAGGGGTGAAAACCATCAACATCTTTATACGGTGCAATTCGCTCTAAAACGCGGATATTGTCGATACCGACCGGTAACGGTAACTGTACTAAGATTCCATCTACTCTATGGTCAACGTTTAATTGATCAATTAGTACTAATAGTTCAGTTTCACTTACCGTATTAGGTAAATCATACAAAAGAGAGATAAGACCTATGTCTTCACATGCCTTACGTTTGTTGGCAACGTAAATCTGTGAAGCGGAATCACAGCCAACTAGTATTACAGCTAGACATGGTACTATTTTTCCTGCCTGCAAACGTACTTGCACCTGTTGAGCAACTTCTTTTTTGATTTGCTGAGCAACTTTTTTACCATCAATTATTTGTGCAACCATGTTTAGAACAAATCCATCATGTAAAAAGTGCAGAAGACACTATCTCGCTCAGAAGCGCGGTCTATTTATTCAATGATATAAGAAAATATTATTTAGAAAAACGATTGACTAATTGTTAGCATTAGTATAATATACTAGTATACTTGTTTTTATATGCGCCCTTAGCTCAGTTGGATAAGAGCAACGGCCTTCTAAGCCGTAGGTCATAGGTTCGAATCCTATCGGGCGCACCATAACATAAAAGTTTTATCATTAATAATATTATCTAAATAGGTAACTCTGTAATAACAGATACAAAACACTTATTAATGAAAGTTTTTAGTATATAGGTTAAATTAATATTTAATTAACAAATCTAATTTGATA
>NZ_NJPO01000082.1 GCF_002855795.1 Candidatus Palibaumannia cicadellinicola | reverse complement strand
CAATAATAGCTATTGCTCTGGCGCGCTGTGCCATCGTCAACAGCGTTGTACGATCTAAACTAATAATCAATTCTATTAATTTTTCTTTAGTCAAGTTAGTTTCTTCTATGATTTTAGCAGCACCAACTTGCTCTAGTAGCCGTGCATTCCAATACTGCTGACGATCTTTATGCCTAAATGGAATAAAAAGCGCAGGTAAACCAACGATAGCTATTTCACTCACTGTTAGTGCTCCAGAACGACATATTATTAGATCTGCCCAAGCATAAGCAGTTGCTATATCATCGATAAACTCTACTATTTTATATTGATGCTCTATTTTTTTGATAGCAGCATAGGCTTGCTGTACCTCAGCTAGTGCTCCTTTACCTACTTGATGCCAAAAGGTAAACATATTAGACAGCTGAGCTGCAACAGCTGGTAATATTTGGTTAAGTATTCTTGCACCCTGACTACCCCCCATGACTAATATTCTAATTGGACCCGTACGATCACGTAAGCGCAAAGAAGGTTCTAGTAGCGTGATTAATTCTTGACGTATTGGGTTTCCAACTATATTGGCATGAGGAAAGGCGCCAGGAAAAGCTTGGAGTACCTTATCAGCAATTTTGGCTAACCATCGATTAGTCAGTCCTGCTACACGGTTTTGCTCATGTACTACTACCGGAATCCCACATATCCAGGCTGCTAACCCTCCAGGACCAGAAATATATCCTCCCATACCTAATACTACATCTGGTCGCCATACGCGCATAATGCGCTGTGCCTGAAGTACAGCACGAAACAGATATATGATAACTATGATTTGCATAAACAGATTTTTGCCGCGTAATCCATAAAGACAGAGAACATATCTTTCAATACCATGTTTCGATACTAAATCAGCATCGATGCCATTGACAGTACCTAGCCAGCGTACTTGCCAACCTTGTGCTATTAGGTAATGAGCCACAGCTAATCCTGGAAAAACGTGTCCACCAGTACCACCAGCCATGATTATTAAACGCTTTGTCATTATTTAGATAGCCTTGTGCCTTGTAAAGGCTTGATATTTAACCATACGACTCTCAAAATCTATTCTAAGTAATAGCATTATTGCTGTTGACATGATTAAGAAACTAGATCCACCATAACTAATAAGCGGTAATGTAAGTCCTTTGATAGGTAGCATACCAACAGCAGCGCCTAAATTAACTAGGGTCTGAAAACTAAACCAAATACCAATAGAACATGCTAAAAAACCAGAAAAATGTTGATGGATTTCTAATGCATGACGACCGATTAATAGAGCGCGGAAAGCGATACTAAACACCATACACAAAGTGAATAAGACACCAATAAAACCTAATTCTTCGCCAAGAATAGCAAAAATAAAGTCTGTATGTGCTTCAGGTAAATACTCTAGTTTTTGCACGGAATTACCTAACCCTTGACCACAGCATGCACCTCGTCCAAAAGCCATTAAGGATTGAGTAAGCTGATAACCGCTACCAAAGGGATCTTGCCATGGATTCCAAAAAGATGTTACTCGTCGCATGCGGTAAGGTTCAGCAATAATTAAAAGTACTACAGCTAACATACCTGAGCAGATAATCGATAAAAATTGCCAAAGCTTAGCACCAGCGAGAAATAAGATTGCTAGTGTAGTAACAAATAAAATAATGACTGTTCCTAAATCTGGCTGTGCTAACAAAAGCACTGCTAGTACAATCATTACGCCCATAGGTTTACAAAAACCCCAGAAATTAGTTCTAACTTCATCTACTTTACGGACCAGATAATTAGATAAATAAAAAAAGAAAACTAGCTTTGATAATTCTGATGGTTGGATACGCAACGGACCCAAAATAATCCAACGAGATGCTCCATGCACTATACTACCTATAATTAATACTGTTATTAACATTATTATATTAATTATTAATAGTAATATGCTGTAACGCTGCCAAAATACCATTGGTACCCGTAACGTACATAACGATAGTGCAAATGCAAAAATTAAATAAAAAACTTCCCGTTTAAAAAAGTGAAATGGATCATGAAAAATGCGCGCACCGATAGGCATTGACGCAGAGGTAACCATTATCAAACCGACACAAGTCAGTCCTAGAGTAACCCATAATAACATCCTGTCATAGAGTACTATGTTGATTTGTGATTGACGCTTATGCTTATTTATTATTTTATTCAAAATAAATGTAAGCAAGTTAGCTTACCTCAAGTACTAATTGTCTAAAAGCTTTACCGCGTGCTTTAAAGTTGTCAAATTGATCTAAGCTAGAACAAGCTGGCGACAATAGTACGACATCTCCTGATCGAACTTTATTTCCGATAATATGCATTGCTTGCGCTAGCGTTTTAGTAATAATAGCGGTATTTGGTCGTAAAGTAGCTAGTTTGTGACGATCTTGCCCAAAACAGTAAAGTTGTATATGGTTACTCTGTACTAATGAGAATAATGGTGAAAAGTTTGCTAACTTACCATCACCTCCAAGTAACAGATGTAAAGTGTTTTTTACTTTTAATCCATCAATAGCCGCTTTTGTGCTAGCGACATTTGTCGCTTTTGAGTCATTAATCCAACGTATACCATTACTTTCTAAAACTAGCTCAAAACGATGCGCCAGCCCAGAAAATTTACGTAGTGCCATTAAACAAGCTTGACGGGGAATAGCAATAGTATCAGCCAGCGCTAGCGCAGCTAGCGCATTAATTTGATTATGGCGACCGTGAATGATCATTTCATCGCAATCTAGTAACAGTTCCCCGTGTTTCATTAACCAAGTTTTTCCATTTTTATACCCAAGATGATAAGAACCTACAGTAGCGCCAAAGCTAATCAAACATTTTGTTGCTATATCGGTGTAGTTTACCGGTAAGGTCAGTGAATCTTCCGCATTTACTACATAAAATGCAGCCTTTTGATAAATTTTTAACTTAGCAGCACGGTATTGCTGTAAGCCTAAAGGATAGCGATCCATATGATCTTCACTAATATTTAAAATAGTTGCAACAGCTACTTTTAATTGTTTAGTTAGTTCTAACTGAAAGCTAGATAATTCTAAAACATATAGTTGATAAGGTTGTTGTAGCAGTAATAAAGCAGGCTTACCTATATTTCCACCTACTCCTACTTGCCAACCCGCGCAAGTAGCCATTTCTCCTACTAGTTTAGTCACAGTACTTTTACCGTTCGAACCTGTTATCGCTACTACTGGTGACGTAACCTCACGTAAGAATAATTCGATATCTCCAACTATTTCTACTCCAGTTTTAGCAACCGCTTCTAGCGTTGGATGCGATATAGCTACACCAGGGCTAATAACAATAAGAGTGGCAGCCAGTAGCCACTCTTCTTTTAAATGACCTAGCGAATATTCTATATCGTGGGGTAACTGATTTAATTTAGGTGGAGAAAAACTAATATCAATTACACGTGGCGTAACACCACGTGCGCGGAAAAACTCAACACAAGATATTCCGGTGATCCCTAATCCGATAATAACAATATTTTGTTGCTTATAATCTATCATAGTTATTTACATTGACCGCATCTTTAGCGTAGTCAGTCCCATTAAGACCAACATCAGTGAAATAATCCAGAAACGTACAATTACACGTGGTTCTGGCCAACCTTTTAGTTCATAATGATGATGAATAGGTGCCATAAGAAATAGCCGCTTTTGGCGTAATTGAAAGAAAATAACTTGCAAAATAACTGATAGCGTTTCTACTACGAAACTACCGCCCATAATAAATAACAATAACTCCTGGCGCAAAAGTACAGCAATAGTACCAAGAGCCCCACCTAAAGCCAGTGCACCAACATCTCCCATAAAAACTAGCGCTGGATAAGTGTTAAACCATAAAAAACCTAAACCTGCACCAACAATGGCCGTACAAACAACGACTAACTCACCAGCAAAATAAAGATAGGGAATATGCAAGTAACGAGAAAAATGAATATTACCAGTCGCCCAAGCGACTAATGCTAGTCCAGCGGCAACAAATACCGCAGGCATAATAGCCAACCCGTCTAGCCCATCAGTCAAATTAACCGCATTACTAGTGCCAACAATAACAAAGTAAGTTAGTAATACATACCATAATCCTAGTTGTGGCATAATGTCTTTGACAAAAGGTATGACTAGTTGTGTAGCTATAGTATTTGGGTTTAAACTAAACATAGTATATGCTACCGCAAGAGCAATTACTGACTGCCAAAAGTATTTCCAGCGTGCCATTAAGCCATTACTATTATTATGTACTACTTTTCTGTAATCATCTATTAAACCAATAATACCATAACCTATTAAGACAAAAAGGACACACCAAACATAAGGATTAGATAAGCAAGTCCACATAAGTACCGAAATAATAATAGATAGCAATATCATTAACCCCCCCATAGTAGGGGTGCCACGTTTACTAGAATGTAACTCAGGCCCATTATTCCGTATAACTTGACGAATTTGCAGCTGTTGTAACCAAGCTATTAAAGATTTACCTATCAATAAAGAGATAAATAAGGCAGTAAAGAAACTTACGATAGCGCGGAACGTCAAATAAGAAAACAGGTTAAAGATAGAATCAAATTGAACAAAATACTGAGCAGAAAAAACTAACATTTTGTTTTATCCTGTAATGCCCCGCACTACATGCTCCATGGCAGCATGACGTGACCCTTTAACTAAAACCGTAATTACGGTATATTCAGATAATAACTGAATGATACGATTAGTTAGTATGGATTTATCTTGAAAATGTTCTCCTTGTTTACTAGCATCACTAATCAGCTTACTAAGCTGCCCAACGCTTAACACTTTATCGATACCTGTCATAGCGATTACTTTACCAACATATTGGTGATATTCCGTTTCTTTCTCACCTAGTTCTGCCATATCTCCAACTACTATCACACGATAGCCTGGCATTTCCGCTAAAACCTGTGCGGCAGCAATCATAGAACTTACGTTAGCATTATAACTATCATCTAGTAGTATTTTACCAATACCTAGTCTGATGGGTAATAATCGTCCAGGTATCGCATTAATATTAGCTAATCCTGCTACAACAGCTGATAATGTTGCACCAACCGACAGCGACAATGCACTAGCAGCCAAAGCATTAGCTATATTATGTCGTCCTAACAGCGGCAATTGTACCCGACAATTACCTTGTGGACTATGTAGAGTAAAGTACATGCATAGCCTATCACTAATAATATCGCTGGCAAAAAAGTCAACATTATTAACTTTTTCTAGTGCGAAACGCCATACCGCTTTATAGCCTAAACCTTGTTGCCAGTGCGACCAATCATGGCTATCATCGTTGAAAATTACTAGTCCGTTATCTAATAATTTCGTAAAAATTTCTCCTTTGGCCTGAGCAATACCAGCTAGCGAACCAAAACCAGCCAAATGAGCAGCGGAAATATTATTTACTAAAGCTGTTTCGGGACGTACTAAGCCTGCAGTCCATGCAATTTCTCCGATATGATTAGCACCTAATTCAATTACTGCAAAGTCATCCTTAGGTGTGAGACGTAACAAAGTCAACGAGACACCGATATCATTGTTGAAATTGTCCTGCGTAGCTAAAACTTTACCGCATTGACGTAAAATAGAAGCAGTCATCTCTTTGACAGAAGTTTTGCCTGAAGACCCAGTCAGCGCTACTACACGTGCTGGTACCTGCTGACGAACCCAAGCAGCTAAGGTTCCTAAAGCTAAACGAGTATCTTCTACAATGAGTTGCGGGACTGTGATGGGTAATATATGACTTACTAATATTGCACTAGCGCCTGATAATACGGCTTTTTTCGCGAGATCATGTGCGTCAAATCGCTCGCCCTTAAGTGCTATAAACATACAGTGCTTACCAACTACGCGAGAATCGGTAGTTACTTCTTTAATAGTAATATTTAAACCAACTGTTTTAGCATGAAGGACAGGCGCGATATCATGTAACATAAAGGGAATCATTC
>NZ_NJPO01000081.1 GCF_002855795.1 Candidatus Palibaumannia cicadellinicola | reverse complement strand
ACCTTAACAACCTTGCAGCAAAACGAAGCTGCTCATATGGTCCTTGTCCGTGCTTTACAAGATTTACGTATTAGAGAAGCAGATAAATTAGCGCTTTTTATTTCTTTTGACGGGGAAATAAATTCCCGTCCATTTATTAAAATATTATGGAAAATAGGAAAACAAGTTTATTTACCAGTACTGCATCCTTTCACTACCGGACATCTACTTTTTTGTCAATATACTCCTACTACATCATTAGTAGTTAATCGTTTTAATCTCTACGAACCTAGGTTAGATATTACTACCTTATTATCGCTAGAAGAATTAGATATTCTATTTATTCCATTAGTAGCTTTTGATATCTATGGTAATAGACTAGGGATGGGTGGGGGGTTTTATGATCGTACTTTGCAACTCTGGCGCCAGAGAAAATGTTTTTTTCCGATAGGTTTAGCGCATGATTGCCAATATCAAAGTCAATTATTACCGATAAAAAAATGGGATGTGCGGTTACCAGAAATAATTACACCTTCTTGCTATTGGCGCTTTCGTCAGTAATAAACCAGTATTAGCTACTTGATTTACTAGTTATTTATTATATTTTACATTAAATACTTTTAAACAATAAGTTTGATACCTTGTTGACTACTAATTAAGGCTATATCTGCGCTCCTACGAGCAAACAGACCGACAGTAACGACACCTGGTATATTATTAATAATATTTTCTAAAGCAATAGCATCTACAATCTGTAAGTTATGTATGTCTAAAATAATATTTCCGTTATCAGTAATAACGCCTTGTCGGTATTTTGGAAAACCCCCAGTAAGGTTTACTAATTCCCGTGCCACCCAATTATAAGCCATAGGTATTACTTCAACAGGTAATGGAAAGTTACCTAATATCTCAACTTGTTTGCTCGTATCAGCAATACAAATAAATGTACGTGCTACTGCGGCAATAACCTTTTCTCTGGTTAGAGCTGCACCACCACCTTTAATCATTTGCATATGACTATTAATTTCGTCAGTACCATCAACATATATATCTAGCGAATCTACTTCATTTAAATCAAAAAGTAAGATGCCTAGATTTTTTAATCTTGCTGTAGATAGTTCAGAACTAGATACTGCACCTTGAATTTGATTCTTTATTGTAGCCAGAGCATCGATAAAGTGAGCCGTCGTAGAACCAGTACCTACTCCTACGATAGTGCCTAACTGGACATATTTTAGTGCGGCCCAGCCTACTGCTTTTTTAAGTTCATCCTGTGTCATAGTTTTTCTTCTATTTTCTATGATTTATTACACTCAATGAATTCAGAAATAAATTACTGATTTTTTTGATCACAATCAGGATAATG
>NZ_NJPO01000080.1 GCF_002855795.1 Candidatus Palibaumannia cicadellinicola | reverse complement strand
TTAAGATCTATCATCCATCGCTACCGTATATTCGCAAGAGTAATAATGTCAGGCGATATTTTGCTGAAGTAGATTAGATGTTCTTTAATTTGAGCTTGACACATATAAAAGGAACTAGTTGACATGCCAATTCAGATACTATCGCCACAATTAGTCAACCAAATCGCCGCAGGTGAAGTGGTAGAACGCCCTGCGTCGGTAGTAAAAGAATTAGTAGAAAATAGCCTAGATGCTGGCGCTACGCGTATTGATATCAAGGTAGAACGGGGTGGAGCTAAAAAAATAACAATCCGTGACAACGGTAGCGGTATCAGTAAAGAAGAACTAGCACTCGCTATTGCCCGCCACGCTACCAGCAAAATATCTCGTATAGAAGATTTAGAGTGTATCACCAGCATGGGATTTCGCGGTGAAGCCCTAGCTAGTGTAAGCTCGGTCGCGCGCCTAACTATTACTTCACGCCCCGCCGGACAAAATGAAGCTTGGCAGGCATACGCTGAGAGAGACGACAGAGCTGTTACTATCAAGCCAGCAGCGCATCCGGTAGGTACCACCGTGGAAGTGCTGGATCTCTTTTATAATACCCCAGCTAGACGTAAATTTATGCGCACCGAAACAACTGAGTTTAAGCATATTGAAGAGGTAATTCGTCGAATAGCGCTTGCGCGATTCGACGTGACATTTCTTCTGCAGCATAACGATAAAACGGTGCAGCAATACCGCGCGGTGATAGAACCTAGTCAGTCTTGGCAGCGGCTCGGTCGCCTGTGTGGAACCGCTTTCGTCAAGCAAGCACTAGCGGTATCCTGGCAGCATAGCGATTTTACTATTCGTGGTTGGGCTGAAGATCCTCGCGGCAGAGATTTACCTGAGATACAATACAGCTATGTCAACCAGCGTATGATACGGGACAAGTTAATTAACCACGCTATCCGCCAGGCTTACCAGGAGCAGCTGACCGGGACGCGGCAACCAGCTTTTGTTCTATTTATCGCCATTAACCCTAAACAAGTGGATATCAACGTTCATCCCGCTAAAAAAGAGGTACGATTTCACCAGGCTAGGTTAGTGCACCATTTTATCTATCAGGCGGTAATGACTGTTTTGCAACATAGTCTGCCAGTCTGTCCCGCTAGACCGCAAGCGGAGAAAGTAGCTCAACCTAATGTTCTGATGCTCAGTGATAAGAATAAGTTAGTCAGTCATTCTACTTGCGCCCCCAATTATGATGAACTAAAGCAGCGAGATATTTTTGTGCCGCAGCAGGCAGCACACACCTGCTACGATCCACACAGTTTCGGTAGAGTGCTAACTTTTTGCTCTCCTTGCTATGCGCTGTTAGAATCAGCTTATGGATTGTCACTACTGTCACTGTCCTTCGCGAAACGCTACCTCACTGAGCGTCAACTTATGCCAGAAGACAATACTCTACTAGCTCAGCCGCTACTCATTCCACTACGGATGACATTGTGCCATGATGAAGCTGCTGCACTTCATCACCATAGGGTTGTCTTGAACAAAATGGGTATTTTGCTGCAATCTAACGAATCTCAAGCAATACTTAACGCAGTACCTTTACCATTATTAGGTCACAAAAATTTACAACACTTGATTTCAGAACTGTTAGGCTACCTCAGTAGTGAAGCATCTGTAACGTATCATAAGATTGCTGCCTGGCTAGCACGCAAGCTCAATCATGAAGCTATCATATGGAACTATTCTAGGGCGATACCATTAATAGCAGAAGTCGAGCGGCTTTGTCCGCACTGGGTTAAAAACCCGCCTAATGCGCTTCTGGTTACACTTAATCTTGAAGCTGCCATAAAAGCCTTCAACCATGACTAAGCAGACACAGCATTGCCGCCGCCTACCTACAGCTATATTTATTATGGGGCCAACAGCATCAGGTAAAACAGCATTAGCAGTTAAACTGCGCCACCAGTTACCAGTTGATATTATCAACGTTGATTCAGCACTGATTTATCGCGGCATGGATATCGGTACCGCTAAGCCAGACGGTTACGTGCTTACGCAGGCACCACATCGGCTGATAAATATCTGCGATCCAGCAGAACCATATTCAACAGCAGATTTTTGCCGTGATGCACTTTATGAAATGGCTGATATAACCGCAGCGGGACGCATACCATTGCTCGTGGGTGGAACAATGCTTTACTTCAAGGCATTGCTGAATGGATTATCCCCATTGCCTCAGGCTGATAATGAAATACGTATACGTATTAAACGTGAGGCCAAAACGATAGGATGGGCAGCTTTACACCAGAAATTACAAGTAATTGATGTCAAAGCTGCAACTCGTATTCATCCCAATGATTCGCATAGAGTTTCGCGAGCACTGGAAGTGTTTTTAGTTTCAGGTCACACTATAACGGAAATGACTCAAAAATCTGGTAAGAGACTAAAGTATCAGGTGTATCAATTTGCCATGATGCCATTTGATCGCTTCTGGTTGCATCAACGTATCGCACGGCGGTTTCACCAGATGTTAGCAAATGGATTTGAAAATGAAGTTCGTACGCTTTTTGCACGTAGTGATCTCAATAAAGACATGCCATCCATTCGTTGCGTTGGCTACCGTCAGATATGGTCATACCTAGCAGGAGAAATAGATTATGATGATATGGTATTTCGGGGGATTTCCGCGACACGACAGCTTGCCAAGCGGCAAATGACCTGGCTACGGAGTTGGCCAGCAGTTGACTGGCTAGATAGTGAGCAACCAGAAACCGCTCTTGACAGAGTATTACAAGTTGTGGGTGCACACATAGGTTGATTTATTAGTCACCGGTGATAGTACCAAAGAAATCGTACTAAACGTAAACGCACTTTTTTACATAGTTTCGGTTATTTCTAGCTACATGGTAATTATTATAAGCAAGTAAAGTAAGGAAAAGATAGAATGGCTAAGGGGCAATCTTTACAAGATCCGTTCTTAAACGCATTACGTCGGGAACGCGTTCCTGTTTTTATTTATTTAGTTAATGGTATTAAACTACAGGGCCAAATTGAGTCTTTCGACCAGTTTGTCATTTTGCTGAAAAATACGATCAGCCAAATGATTTATAAGCACGCTATATCGACTGTGGTTCCGTCGCGCGCTGTGTCACATTATAATAACAACCAGAGCGGCTGCTCCAGTCATTATTCTTATGGTAATAATCCTGTTTCGCCACTTTCACCGCAGGAAAAGAAGGTTTAACCGTTTAAAGCGAAACAGCTCGTGGGTGATATCACGAACAAACTATGATTATGAGCTACGCTTGCCACCTAGAACCGGTCGCGTAGTAATTTTTATCAATCGTCAAATGGAGTTAAAACATGGCGTGGAATGAGCCCGATAATCACGAACATGACCGCGATCCGTGGGGAAGTAGCAATAATAACAGCGGAAATTATAACAGTTCTGCCAATTTAGATGATATTTTTCGTAAGTTCAGTCGTAAATTCGGCTGGTTCGGTCGTCATGGTATGCCCGGGAAAAGTAGCCTGTATATTGTGCTAATAATTTTGACAATAATCTGGTTCGGCAGTGGTTTGTATACCATTAAAGAAGCGGAACGCGGCGTAGTACTTCGCTTCGGTCAATTCTACCATCTAGTTAATCCCGGCCTGAACTGGAAGCCTACCTTCATCGATACAGTAACGGCGGTAAACGTAGAGTCAGTGCGAGAATTGGCTGCTTCTGGTGTAATGCTTACTTCCGATGAAAACGTAGTGCGCGTTGAAATGAATGTGCAGTACCGGATTATCGATCCTGAACGTTATCTTTTTAGCGTCACTGATGCCGACGAAAGTCTGCGTCAGGCAACTGATAGTGCCCTGCGAGGCGTGATCGGTAAATATACGATGGACCGCATTCTAACGGAAGGCCGTACTGTAGTACGCAGCGATACCCAGCGGATTCTAGAAGATACCATTCAACCTTATAATATGGGGCTTACCTTGTTGGACGTTAATTTTCAGGCAGCACGGCCACCAGAAGAGGTAAAAGCAGCTTTTGATGACGCTATTGCAGCGCGTGAAAATGAACAGCAATATATTCGTGAAGCAGAAGCTTACGCCAACGAGGTACAACCTCGAGCTAACGGTAAAGCGCAGCGTATTCTGGAAGAGGGTCGTGCCTACAAAGCCCGCACGATACTAGAAGCGCAAGGTGAAGTTCAGCGTTTTGCTAAAGTATTGCCGGAGTATAAGGCCGCGCCGGAAGTCACCCGCGAACGTCTGTATATCGACGCTATGGAGCGTATACTCAGCAACACCAATAAAATTATTGTCAACGAAAAAAACAATAATAACTTAATGATGCTGCCGCTAGATTATATGTTACACCATCATGATCATGCTAAACGTGTTCAGGGCAACAATGCCTTTAACCTAATGCAGTTGCCTGCAACAGGCAATAGCAATAAAGATAGTGAGATAGTCATTAACCAGCGCCAGGCTAATACACAGCGCGACAATACCACCCGTAAAGGGAGATAGTAACTAATGCGTAAGCCTTTAACACTTATTGTGGTCATAATGTTTTTAATGTTGTACGCGTCACTGTTCGTAGTTCAAGAAGGGCAACGCGGCATAGTTTTGCGCTTTGGTAAAGTGCTGCGCGATAGCTCTCATAAACCGCTCATTTATAATCCAGGCCTGCATATTAAGATTCCGTTTATTGAAACAGTTAAAAACTTAGATGCTCGTATTCAGACCATGGAAAATCAGGCGGATCGCTTTGTTACTATGGAAAAAAAAAGATCTAATTGTAGACTCCTATATAAAATGGCGTATCAGCGACTTTAGTCGTTATTATCTCGCTACCGGAAGATCGGAAGAGCGT
>NZ_NJPO01000079.1 GCF_002855795.1 Candidatus Palibaumannia cicadellinicola | reverse complement strand
AAAAAGTGTATCGGTAGTTATCATAACCGACAACATCTACAACTTAGCCTTAGTAATTAAGCTGCTTGCTTGGTTCGTTTAAAATTCAAGCTATGCGGAGATTAAGTATGACTATGACCAAGAAAGCCATCTATCCCGGGACATTTGATCCGTTAACTAACGGTCATCTAGATCTCGTGACACGTGCCGCGCAGATATTCGATGAAGTAATACTTGCTATAGCCGCAAGTCCTAGCAAACTGCCCTTATTCGATCTAAATGAACGGGTAGAGCTTGCTATTCAGGTCACCGTGCATTTGCCGAACGTAACAGTACGAGGATTCATTGGTTTGATGGCGCATTTTGCCCGCTGACAGCAGGCTAATATTCTCATCCGTGGGCTAAGAGCCGTGGCAGATTTTGAATCTGAGATGCAAATGATGAAAATGAATCGCCATTTTCTGCCTGGTCTGGAGAGCGTTTTTATGATGCCAGCTGAAACTTGGGCTTATATTTCTTCTACCTTAGTGAAAGAGGTGGCGCTGCACGGCGGTAGTGTAGATCACTTTCTTCCTGCCTTGATTGCGAAAGAAGTCAAGGCACGGCTGCACCCTAACCTTCCCTTGATTGATTGACTAATAATGTTGCTTCAGTGTTGGCAATGCGTACAAAAGAAGCTGCTGCGATGGCCATGTTTGGCCCTTTGTACTTGGCTACCGCATATTCGACAAGGTTTACCGCTACGACCATAGACTTGCAACTCTTGTACAAACAAACCAGGCTTACCATCTGACTGCAAGAAATTTCGCAATGTTGTACCGCCTTGCTCAATAGAGCGTAGCAGTACCATTTTGATACTCTTAGCTAGTATCATCGCTTCATGTTCACTTAATGAAGAGGATACTCGGTCCGGTAGAATACCGGCAACAAATAGTGACTCGTTGGTGTAAATATTACCAACCCCGACCACTAGCTTATTATCCATTAGTAACTGCTTAATAAGCGTACGTTTATTACGAGACTGTGTAAACAACCAGTACCCATTGAATTCATCGCTGAGGGGTTCTAGCCCCAGATGAGCTAATACACGACTATTTTGCAGATTATCGCTCCAAAGCCAGGCGCCGAATCTCCGTGGATCAGTATAGCGAATGATACAACGATTGCTCATGATGAGATCAATATGATCATGTTTTTCTGGTGGTAGCGGCTGCCATAATATTCTTAGCCGACCTGACATACCAAGATGAATTATCATCCAGCCGTGATTCAGCTTCAACAGTAAATACTTAGCCCTTCGTTGCAGACTCAGCACTCTACGCTCCTGCATAGAGACAATCTCTTTATCTACCGGCCAGCGCAGCTGCTTATTACGTACTTCTACCCGCTGAATAATATGGCCCACCACCCAAGGTTCAATGCACCGGCGGCTAATTTCTACTTCTGGTAACTCTGGCATCTAATAATTATCTTTATCACCTGATTGGGATTTTTAGTAATGCGTTAACATTATTTAATTTTAGCTTCTTTGTAAAGAACATGCTTACGTATGATCGGATCGAATTTTTTTAATTCTATCTTTTCAAGTTTGATACGCTTATTCTTCGTGGTAGTATAAAAATGATGGGTACCAGCAGAAGAAATCAGCTTAATTTTTTCACGAACACTTTTAGCCATAAGATAGTTTCCTTACTTTAGTTTAGTTTAATTACCGTGGACACGGATAGCTGCTAAAACAGTTTCTATGCCTTTCTTATCGATGATACGCATACCTTTAGCAGATACCCGTAGCGTGACAAAGCGTTTTTCTCTCTCAATCCAGAAACGATGAGAATGCAGGTTCGGTAGAAAACGGCGTTTAGTAGCATTCATGGCGTAGGAGCGGTTATTACCGCTTGCTGGTCGTTTTCCAGTAACTTGACAGACTCGGGACATATGAATTCTCCCTAAAAAGAACATACTTGTTATTATTTCTACGGGGTATAGCATAACTCTTTGACGTGCCACTGCTCAAGTATGACATAGAGAGATATTACTCAATGTTTTGAATCTGCTCACGCATCTGTTCAATCAAAACCTTAAGCTCAATTGCTGATGCTGTTACGCTAGCGTTAATAGATTTTGATGCCAGAGTATTCGACTCGCGGTAAAATTCTTGCATCATAAAGTCAAGACGACGGCCAACTGCCTCTTTCTCTTTATTAGTCAGAATATGATATGTTTCTTTAATATGTGTTTCGAGACGCTCGAGTTCTTCCGCAATATCGCTCCTTTGAGCGAGCATTACTAGCTCTTGCACTTGACGATCGTTGTCCAGCTTAACCTGTGCTTCTTCCAACTTACCTAATAGTTTATTCTTTTGCCAGACTAAGATATCTGGCATTTGCTGACGAACTTTAGTAATCTCAGCGCTGACACCGGCCAAGCGCCGTTCAATCATAGTCTTTAAGGCTATCCCTTCGATTTCACGAGCACGAATGAAATCATGTAGCGTAGCATCAAGACAAGATAGTAATGATGGACTCATGGTATCTATATCTGGAGTTTGCTCTGTCGTTACTATTACACCTGGCCAGCGCAAAATAGCCAGTGGATCAATCTCTCCTTCGTTGCTTTGCATTTTTACCCACTGAGCAGCTTCAATCAGTTTTTTCGTTAGTTTATCGTTCAAGATAAGTGCACTTGGCATTTGCAGGTTGACATTCACACACAGATGACATTCTACTTTACCACGGGTCAAAAAAGTACGGATATAATTACGAATGGTTGGCTCTAGCTTGCGGAACAGCTCTGGTAAGCTGATGTAAGTTTCTAGATAACGTTGATTAACGGAACGTAGCTCCCAAGTGGCAGTACCCCAAGTTTCTTTCATGTCACGCCGTGCGTAGGCTGTCATACTACGGATCATTAGAATCTAATAGCATTAATTTGTTAATAAGCTGCTGTTATTATATATTATAGTTAGGTAAGCAGACAAAGCTAAAACGCCAAAAATAGTACAAATTTTGTGAAAGAGTATAAGCGTCAATTTATCGAATATGCGTTAAACAAAAAAGCCTTAACATTCGGAGAATTTAGGCTCAAATCTGGCCGAATAAGCCCCTATTTCTTTAATGCAGGCATCTTTAACACAGGCTGTGATCTAGCTTTTCTAGGTCGGGTTTATGCCGCTACGCTCATGGATGCTAGGGTAGATTTCCATTTATTATTTGGACCTGCTTATAAAGGTATCCCGATTGCTATCACTACTGCCGTGGCTTTGGCAGAGCACTATAATCGTAATATTCGGTATTGTTTTAATCGCAAGGAAAAAAAACATTATGGGGAAGGCGGTACATTAGTAGGCAGCAAGTTGCAGGGAAAAGTTTTGCTGGTGGACCATGTAATAACCGCCGGTACAGCCATTCGTGAATCTATGGATATTATAGTAACTAATCATGCTACCCCTGCGGGAGTGTTGATTTCTCTTAATCGACAGGAGAAAGGCTATGGCGATATTTCCGCGATTCAAGAAGTAGAGCGGGATTATCATTGTAGAGTTCTCGCTATTATTACGCTGAAGGATTTGATCGATTATCTGGCGATAAAACATGAGATGATAGAACATCTTGATGCTGTATTAGGCTATCAACAGCAATACGGTATTTAGGCTAAGGCTAAGTTGATTTATTTTCTTTATTATCATGACATTAATGTATGTCTACTCACTACTGTCTTCCTGAGTGACCAAAGCCTTTTTGACCGCGCTCGCTGGTATTGAATACTTGGACCAGGTTAAAGTCTGCTTGCACTATCTGCACAAAAACTATTTGTGCCATGCGCTCGCTGGGTTCAATAGTAAAAGTTTTTTGTCCGCGGTTCCATACCGAAACCATTAGTGGCCCTTGATAGTCAGAATCAATCAGCCCCACTAAATTACCCAGTACGATACCATGCTTATGTCCTAATCCTGAACGCGGGAGAATAACTCCTGCTAAACTGGTATCTGCAATATGCACAGATAATCCTGTGGGAATTATAGTTGTTTCCCCTGGCGCTAATACAATTGGATTATCTATACAGGCGCGCAAATCAAGCCCGGCTGATCCGGGCGTGGCATACGTTGGTAATGAAACGCTATCGCCAATGCGGTGATCTAGGATTTTAATATCTATTTTTTTCATCATAACGGCTGACAATTAGGTCCAGTAGTTGTTGAGCCAGCAATGTTTTTTCGCTGAGAGCTAACATAGTTTCACCATCTTGCCAAAACAGACGTAAGGCATTGTTATCGCTGTTGAAGCCTTGGCTACCACAGGAAACGTCGTTAGCGCAAATTAAATCTATTTTTTTATCGATACGTTTTTGCTGTGCGTATTGTTCTATATTCTTGGTTTCAGCAGCAAATCCTACAACGTAGGGTCGGTTCTCAGTTAGCGCGCCGACCTCGGCAATAATATCAGGATTTTTCGTCAAGGTGATCATAATCTTATCGCTTTGTTTTTTCAGCTTTTCCTGTGAAAAGCTGCCGGCGCGGTAATCAGCTACAGCTGCACAACCAATAAAAATATGCTGTTGTTGTACAGTACGCATTACCGCATCCTGCATTTCTAACGCATTAGTTACATCGATACGCTGCACTCCTGGCGGAGTAGGCGTATTTACCGGACCAGTCACTAGGGTGACTTGCGCTCCTCTCGCAGCTGCCGCACTAGCAATAGCAAAGCCCATTTTCCCAGAACTATGATTGCTAATAAAACGTACCGGATCTAGCTCTTCGTGGGTCGGCCCAGCCGTTATCATAATACTCAGATGATTCAGGGAACCTGCTACTAAAAAATAGCTGCGTACTAGCTCAACTAGTACCAGAACATCTGACATCCGCCCTAAGCCGATATCGCCGCAAGCCAGACTACCACTATCTGGTCCCCATAACAGTACGCCCCTATTGCGTAAAGTCGTCAGATTGGCTTGAGTCGCTGGTGCCCGGTACATTTGCTGGTTCATTGCTGGCACAGCAACGATGGTAGCTGGAGTTGCGAGACAAAGAGTACTGAGCAAATCATTGGCGAAGCCTGCGGCAATACGCGCAAGTAGGTCAGCTGTGGCGGGAGCCAACAGTACCAAATCTGCCCATTGGGCTAGTTCAATATGGCCCATGGCAGCTTTAGCTGCCTGATCTAACATCTCATCAGCCACATAATTGCCAGAGATAGCTTGCAAACTTAACGGTGTAATAAACGCTTTTGCCGCAGAAGTCATTACCACGCGGACTTCCGCTTTACATTCACGTAAACGGCGCACTATTTCAGGGACCTTGTAAGCAGCTATGCCTCCTCCTACGCCTAGTATAATATGTTTACTGGTTAGTCCAGTCATGTTTGTCGCATGTCTAAATGCTCAACAAATTTTTTTTAGTTACGAATATTTTACTATGAATCAGCAGTAAAAGGTTAGTAATTAGTAAAAAGTTAAGGTTAAGAAATGAGCTATTGTAGCTGATAGTATGAGTTTAGCTAGTCAGAAGACTTGATATGATATGATATGATAATACTGGTCGGCGAGAGAGGATTTGAACCTCCGACTTACTGGTCCCAGACCAGTTGCGCTACCAAGCTGCGCTACTCGCCGAGTTGATCCCAATACTACTCACTACTGATAGATGCTTATGGTTGGTGGTTGGTGCGAAGAGAGGGACTTGAACCCTCAAGTCTATGATCAGACACTAGCACCTGAAGCTAGCGCGTCTACCAATTTCGCCATCTTCGCATACCAATTCCAATTATGGGGTGACTGATGGGATTCGAACCCACGACAACTGGAATCACAATCCAGGGCTCTACCAACTGAGCTACAATCACCGTTTACTCTTTATCCTATTACCACTGTAAAGTGGTACGCCCGACAGGATTCGAACCTGAGACCTCTGCCTCCGGAGGACAGCGCTCTATCCAAGCTGAGCTACGGGCGCGTAGCACCTTGACTGCGGTACGGTGGGGTGGGATAATACTAATTAACTAGCTAGCTGTCTAGTGCTTTTTCAAATATAGTTAAATATTTAGGTAGCGTGACGGTGATAAAATTAGCGGTACCTTTTTTC
>NZ_NJPO01000078.1 GCF_002855795.1 Candidatus Palibaumannia cicadellinicola | reverse complement strand
TATTCACAGCTATCAGCTATAGACTGAACAAAGCTAGTTACAAGTACTATATTTAATAGTAAGTACTGTTATTGCTATCGTTTGATCCAGCTATGCTACTGGCTCTACCACAGAACGTTAGTTTCTCAAACGTGGGGCCTGTAGTTGCAAACGAATAGATTCAGCTAGTTCATCCAGCGTCGGTTGTTCAGGATGTTCTGGAAAAGCCTCATAGCCTAGCTGAGCTTCTGCTAAATAAGTGTGCACAGGTTTTCCTTCTTCATCCTCCATGACAACGTGGTACCAAGGAGCAGTACGAAGAGTATCATCAGCCGCAATTTTGTCTAGATAGGGCTTATCCAGTGAGTATTCTGGATCAACATCGATAATGACACCTAAGTACCCAAGCAGTTTATGGCGAACTTGTTGCCCTATGCCAAATTTGCTGGCAATCATAAGACCTCCTGTTACAATATACCTTAAACTCAATATGGGGGAAACTACTAGTAAATCAAGGGAGCTCATAGAAATTTAATATCCTACGGGCTTTAAGCGATAGGTAACAAACACATAGTTAATACTACCGTAATTCACAGCAAAAAATTTATCGGTGATAATGAATGAGTTCAATCAAAACGTATAGTAGAATACTGTCTGTAGGCAGGTAAACTACAGACATTTAACAGGTTTCGGTAGCCCTGCAATTCTGGTAGCCTGTTTAGCTGGGCCTTTAGGAAAAAGATGAAATAAATAACAACTATTACCTTTTTCCTTGCCATACTTATGTGCCATAGCTTTGACTAGCATGCGAACAGTTGGTGATATGTTGAACTTGAGATAAAAAGCACGCACAAAGTATATTACTTGCCAGTGTGATTCGCTGAGTTTAATATTTTCCTGACGGGCTATTTCTAACCCTAATGCTTCACTCCAATCACTGGGACGTATTAAGTATCCTTGAGCGTCGGTTGCTATTTCTTTGTTATTAAACTGCATTGATTTTATTCCATTTGATTTGACAGATTTTAATCTATCTTATTGTAAAGACATCTTATGCAATGCAGCAATATCTAGCTATTATGATAATACTAGTAATAGGCTCTTTACAATCAGATTGACTCTGTTTATAGTCGTCTGCGGAGGAGTGGTCGAGTGGCTGAAGGCACCGGTCTTGAAAACCGGCGAAGGAATACTTTCCGTGGGTTCGAATCCCACCTCCTCCGCCATCTTCTTACTAGTATCTAGTATCTACTCTACTATGCTAGTAGAGTATAATAGCTATCTTAATCTAAGATAAGACCTGGAACAAACCATTCACGGCGTGAATTAAGTAAATCTTTAACTGACATCTGCTTTGTCCCCGCTGGTTGCACTAGCGTCAAGATTAGCACCCCATCGCTCGTAGCTATTTTAATTCCGGCTGTATTTGCCGATAATATCGTGCCAGGTACGCTCTTATGGCATATGTCATCGACGTATGCACGCCATACTTTAATTTTTTGATCTCTTACTTGGAAGTAACTGACTGGCCAGGGATTAAAAGCTCTAATGCAGCGCTCTAACTGAATGGCAGGTAATTGCCAATCCAAGCGGGCTTCTTCCTTACTCAGTTTGTTAGCATAGGTAACAAGCGTGCTATCTTGTGGCTCTGCTACTTGGCTACCGTCTACTATCTGCTTAAGCGTTGTGAGTAAAGCCGTAGGACCCAGTTTTGTCACTTTATCATACAGAGTAACGCTGGTATCAAATGGCCGGATAGTACAAGTTACTTTATATAGCATAAAACCGGTATCTAATCCGGCATCTATCTGCATGATCGTTACACCAGTTTCGGTATCCCCTGCCCATAATGCGCGTTGAATAGGTGCTGCTCCTCTCCAGCGAGGTAACAGTGAAGCATGCACATTAATACAACCTAGCTTTAAAAAGCTTAGCATATCCTGCGGGAGAATGAGACCGTAGGCAACTACAACCATAATATCAGCACCAAGATGCTGAACTATACGCTTTCCGTTGTCTTCATGCAGAGAAATGGGCTGGAATACGGGCAAATTATATAGCTGAGCTAGTTGCTTAACTGCACTAGCAGATAAACGATGACCTCGTCCAGCTGGACGGTCAGGCTGTGTAAACACACCGACTACCTGATAAGGTGAATGTATTAATGCTAAGAGATGACACGCGGCGAAATTAGGCGTACCAGCAAAAATAATACGTATAGATTTAGACACAACAATTACTATGATGTTTATATTTTATTTTATGTTTTAGCCGAGCGTATGCGTGCCATTTTGTTCATTTTCTTACCGATAAGCTTTTGCTTCAGTGGCGAAAGGTAATCAACAAATAGTTTCCCAATGAGATGGTCCATCTCATGCTGAATACAGATGGCTTGTATATTATTAGTTTCTAACTGAAAGTAGTTACCACCTAGATCCTGCGCTCGTACTTTAACATATTTAGCACGAGGGACAAAATAATATTGATTTGGTATTGATAAACATCCTTCATCAATACCAGTTTGACCACTTTTGTCCAGCAGCTCAGGATTAATGAGTACCAGACGTTGCACTTGGTTTTCCGAAACATCAATCACAATGATACGTAGGTTAATATCTACCTGTGGTGCGGCTA
This sequence comes from Candidatus Palibaumannia cicadellinicola, assembly GCF_002855795.1. Lineage (GTDB taxonomy): Bacteria > Pseudomonadota > Gammaproteobacteria > Enterobacterales > Enterobacteriaceae > Baumannia > Baumannia cicadellinicola_C. The sequence continues at coordinate 7,270 of NZ_NJPO01000078.1, read as the reverse complement.
GGCCGATACCTTTATTAGCGTACATAGTATCAAACATATTATATACTATTAGGTGTATAGTATCATTTATTTCTGTTACTGGCTTAGAAATTTTACGCAGCCGATCGTCAGGGTAATGTAATATTGGTAATATGGACATATTAGTCTGCGTTTTTGCTGGAGCAAAAATTATATTTTTCTATCAGATTAAATCTAATTACCATTGACTAATGGTAGTCGTCAAGAGAAGCTTGAATAGTTGATCGCATAAAATTAAAATCGTACTATATTATATATAAAATATGAGCACTAACTTTGCTAGTGATTACTAATATTGTAGCATTACTACGTCAGCAACAGGTTATAGCTTATCCTACCGAAGCCATTTTTGGATTAGGGTGTGATCCTGATAGCGAAAAGGCTGTACAGAAATTACTAGTGCTAAAACGACGAGATTGGCAAAAAGGTTTAATCTTAGTAGCAGCTACTTATGCGCAATTAGCTAATTATATTGATGACAGTAGTCTTAATATTCACCAGCGTGCGCGCATTTTCGCTTTATGGCCAGGTTTTGTCACTTGGGTTATACCGGCTAATACAGCGACTCCGCGCTGGTTAACTGGACAATTTTCTTCATTGGCGGTGCGCGTCAGTGCGTTTGAACCAGTACGAAGGCTATGTCTAGCGTTCGGTAAACCACTCGTATCTACTAGTGCAAACATAAGTGGAAAATCCACAGCACGCAATGTTGACGAAGTGCGTAAGCAATTTGGTGCAACTTTTCCGGTCATGGAAGGTACGGTAGAAGGTAGAAGTTATCCCTCAGAAATACGTGATGCTCTAAGCGGCGAATTAATTCGTCAAGGCTAATCACTAACGGAGCAATTCTCATAGAGAATAGTGCTGTTTTTGGTAACCCGATTAAACATAGTTTATCACCACAGATTTATGTCTTTTTCGCCGCAGAAATGGGCGTGGAGCCTGTTGTTATAGCATAGTGTCTTACCATCTAGAAAAACTACGGGGACATCTGAGATCTATGATATTCATAATTATGAATCATAGAGCATGTTACTGGCCTGCCATCCGCGCTAACAAGTCATATTTTTGCTTTAGCTCTTTTTCTATCGTTGTGTAAAATGCGCTCATCTTATCAAACTCTATTTTGTTGCTATTAAGCTGGCGGAAGCGCTGCTCCTTAAATAAGGTAGTAGACAAGTCTCCGGTTGGCAAATGAGAGTCTAACACCAACGGTAACTTCCCTTCATGGCTACGTCGTGGATCGAAACGATATAGAGGCCAGAAACCTGTAGCAGTTAGTTGTTGCATTTGAGTATGGCTTAGCGCCAGATCATACCCATGCGCCTCACATGGGCTGTAGGCTATGATCAAAGAAGGTCCTGGATAACTCTCTGCTTCTTGGATAGCTTTGACTGAGTGATTCAACTTAGCACCCAGAGAAATTTGCGCTACGTAAATATGACCGTACATCATCATATTGACGCCTAGATCTTTACGTGCTTTACGCTTACCCTGTTCGCAAAACTTTGTCACCGCACCTAATGGTGTAGCCTTAGACTGATGACCGCCAGTATTTGAGTAACACTGTGTATCTAGCACTAAAATATTAATATTCTCGTTTAGGCTTAAAACATGATCTAGTCCCCCGAAACCTATATCATAGGCCCATCCATCACCGCCAATAAGCCATATAGATTTATCCACTAAATAATCTGCGTCGTTAGATAATTGACGTGCTTGTTTATCCTGTTTGTTAGCTAGCAGACGCCGTAGTTCAAATATTTGCCTACGACGTTCTTCTACCGACACTTCAGCAGTTCGTAGGCCCTCTAGTAGCAATGGAGGCAGTATTGCAACCTGAGTGTTTAGTAAGCGTAGTACCCTTTGGCGATGTTGATCTACTGTTAAACGGAAGCCTAGACCGAATTCAGCATTATCCTCAAACAACGAGTTAGCCCAGGCTGGACCGCGCCCGTCTACATTAGTAGTGTAAGGTGTAGTAGGTAAGTTACCACCGTAAATAGATGAGCAACCAGTAGCATTTGCGATAAGTAATCGATCGCCGTAAAGCTGGGTTAGTATTTTTATATAAGGTGTTTCACCGCAACCGGAGCAAGCGCCTGAATATTCGAATAGAGGAGTGATAAGCTGCGACGTACGAATATTAATATGCTCCAAAGTTGTTGTATCAATTTCTGGTAAATTCAGAAAAAAATCATAATTCACTTTCTCTTCTTCAATATGCTCTAGGCGTGAGGCCATGTTAATAGCTTTCTTTTGTCGATTATTACGGTCTTTGGCCGGACATACTTCAACGCACAGACGACAACCTGTGCAATCCTCCGGCGCTACTTGCAGCACATATTTTTGCCCATGCATATTACGTATTTTTACATCTAAAGATTTTAGGCCCACCGGCGCCCTATTTAGAGCTTGCGGTGCTACTACCTTAGCGCGGATAGCAGCATGCGGACAGGCTGCTACGCAGTGATTACACTGTGTGCAAAGCTCAGATTTCCAAAGTGGTATTTGTTCAGCAATATTACGCTTCTCCCAGCGGGAGCTGCCTACTGGCCAGGTACCGTCTGGGGGAAAAGCAGAAACCGGCAAAGTATCGCCAAGACCAGCTAGCATCACAGCTGTGACTGTTTTGACGAAATGGGGCGCTGCATGAGAAACAATTGGTGGTAGTATCGGACTAACTTCATTTATAGTGCCGAGAGGAACCTCAAATAGTGCGTTGCATGCTGCTTTAAGCGCTTGTAAGTTATGCTCAACTAATTCTAGCCCTTTATGGCTATAGCTCATCACTATAGCTTGTTGTAAAGCTTTCTGCGTCTTACCCCAAGGCAAAAGATTAGTTAATTTGAAAAAAGCCATTTGCATAATAGTATTAATTCGTGTGCCTAGTTGATATTCATGAGCAATCTGCTGTGCATTAATCACATATAAACGCGCTTGGCGCTGAATAAGCAGTGCTTGTACTTCCTGCGGTAACCTAACCCATATCTCGTCTGGACTATAAGGAGTATTCATTAATAATATTCCTCCAGGACGTAGTCGCGTCACAATCTGATATTTACTTATAAAAGTATATTGATTACAACTAACAAAATCTGCATTACTGACGAGATAAGCAGAATTGATGGGTTTTTCGCTGATTCGCAAATGAGAAACGGTCAATCCGCCAGCTTTTTTAGAATCGTAGACAAAATAGCCCTGTGTAAATAACGATGTATTATTACCAATAATTTTAATATTATTTTTTGCAGCAGATACTGAACCATCGCTACCTAGTCCGTAGAAAATGGCTTCTAATTTAGCCAGGCGCGGTAAAGTATTATCTAGTAGTGAGAGTGATAATTGAGTGACATCATCAAATATTCCTACCGTAAAACGTGGACGCGGACGTAGGAGCATTAGTTCTTTAAAAATGGCTAGCACGCAAGCAGGATCGAACTCTTTAGAAGCTAGGCCATAGCGTCCGCCGATAGTCCGTGGTAGAGTTTTACGTTCGCCCAAACTATAAGCTTCTGCTAGCGCGGTCATAACGTCGAGATATAAAGGCTCAGCTAAGGCGCCAGGTTCTTTAGTTCGGTCCAAAACTGCTACGCACTGAATGGTCTGCGGGATAACAGATAGTAAATGCATAGCAGAAAAAGGACGAAATAGCCTTACTTTTACCATACCTACTTTTTCGCCGCTAGTTAGCAGGACGTCAATCACTTCTTCGCAGGTACCAATAGCTGAGCCCATAACTACGATCAATCTTTCAGCTTCGGTATGACCGTAATATTCAAACGGCTGATATTTACGGCCAGTAGCCGCAGCAAACACTGTCATAGCTTCCTGAACATGAAAATAAGTTTTGTTATACCAAGGATTAGTAGCTTCCCTACTTTGGAAGTAAGTATCGGGGTTAGCTGATGTTCCACGCAGTACCGGGCTATCCGGAGTTAATGCGCGACTACGGTGTGCATCGATAGCAGTCTGAGGAAGTATAGCCTTAAGTGTTTCATCCAAGAGCGGAACTATTTTATTTATTTCATGCGAGGTACGAAAACCGTCAAAAAAGTGGATAAACGGTAGGCGACTATTTAAGCTAGCTATTTGAGCAATCAAAGCAAAATCTTGTGCTTCTTGCACGCTGCTGGCACATAACATCGCGCAACCGGTCTGGCGGACTGCCATTACGTCTGAATGATCACCAAAAATAGATAGAGCATGGGTGGCTACGGTACGGGCAGCAACATGTAGCACAAAAGGAATCAACTGTCCTGCCAGTTTATATAGCGTAGGGATCATAAGTAATAATCCTTGGGAGGAGGTAAAGGAGGTAGACAGAGCACCTGTCTGTAACGCACCATGTACAGTAGCGATAGCTCCTGCCTCCGATTGCATTTCCACCATTTTAGGAATATCGCCCCAAATATTAGGCTTACCTAACTCAAATAAGGCATGTGCCTGTTCTGCTATAGTAGAACTGGGAGTTATAGGGTAAATGGCAATCACTTCATTTATGCGATAGGCTACGGAAGCGACAGCATTATTTCCATCTGTGGTGATCATGATTTACCTTTTCTTGCTTGTGGTAGATAAAATCTTTATCTTCCCGTACGAAAATTTCTGACATACAGCACTAACGATAAGATAACAAAGCTATAAAGTTAGCTTATTATGTTATTAATCATTTTTTTAGGTTGTACCCATTCATCAAACTGTTCCTCGGAAAGATAGCCTAATTTTAGTGCTGCAGTCTTCAAGGTTAGTTGCTCTTTATGCGCTTTTTGTGCAATTTCTGCTGCTTTGTCATAACCAATGTGTGTATTGAGCGCAGTAACCAACATCAGTGACTTGTTTAATAATTCTTTAATACGATCGCAATTAGGTTTTATACCAATTGCGCAATTATGATTAAAACTATGAATGCCATCAGCTAATAAGCGTACTGATTGCAAAAAGTTATAGATTACCATTGGACGATAAACATTAAGCTCGAAGTTGCCAGATGCGCCACCTATATTAATCGCGGTATCATTGCCCATGACCTGACAACACAGCATGGTTATCGCTTCGCACTGCGTAGGGTTGATTTTACCGGGCATAATGGAACTACCTGGCTCGTTTTCTGGTATACTGAGTTCGCCAATTCCACAGCGTGGTCCAGAAGATAGCCAGCGTACATCATTAGCGATTTTCATCATAGATGCAGATAAACCTTTTAATGCGCCATGCGCGTGTACTAAAGCGTCGCAGGTAGCTAAAGATTCAAACTTATTGGGGGCCGTAATAAATGGGTAACCAGTAAAATCAGCCAGCAATTTTGCCACGCGTATAGCGTACTCAGGATGAGTATTCAGACCAGTACCTACTGCCGTGCCGCCTAGCGCTAGTTCGCACAGATGTGGAATACTATGCTCTATATGTTCGAGGCTATGCTCTAACATTTTCACCCAACCAGATATTTCTTGACCAAGAGTCAGAGGTATAGCGTCTTGCAGATGGGTACGGCCGATTTTTATGATATCGCTAAATACTGCGGACTTATGGTTCAGAGTATTCTTTAGTTTTTTTATCTCCGGAATTAAATTCCCGCACACTGCTACTACTGCTGCGATATGCATCGCGGTAGGAAAAACATCGTTAGAACTCTGGCTTTTGTTGACATCTTCATGAGGATGAATAAGCCGTGCGGCACCACGCTCCCCACCTAAGAGCTCGCTGGCTCGATTTGCAAGTACTTCATTCATGTTCATATTACTTTGAGTACCAGAGCCTGTCTGCCAAATAACTAGCGGAAATTCATCAGTGTGTTTACCGGCTATAACTTCGTCGGCGGCTTGAATAATAGCATTAGCACACAGATTATCGAGCAATTTGAGCTCATGGTTAACAACAGCTGTTACACGCTTTATTTGCGCTAAAGCATTGATCATTTCTAGCGGTATTTTTTCGTTAGAGATACGAAAATATTCTAGTGAACGCTGAGTTTGTGCTCCCCAAAGCTGTACTGCCGGCACCTCAATCAGTCCCATGGAATCTTTTTCGATACGTGTGTCAGCCATATCTGTCCTCCCATATTAATAGAATCCTTGCTCGGCTATATCCATAGCGAAGTAGCTGATGATAATATCAGCCCCGGCGCGTTTAATTGCGCCTAATGTTTCACGCACAATCTGGTATTCGTTAATAGCGCCAGCTGCTGCTGCAAATTTTATCATCGCATATTCTCCACTAACCTGATAAGCCGCTAGCGGTAAATATGTTGCTTCACGAATATCACGGATAGTATCTAGGAATGCACCAGCAGGTTTAACCATCAGAGCATCAGCTCCTTCCTGCTGATCTAATAGCGATTCATGAATAGCTTCACGGCGGTTCATAGGATCTATTTGGTAAGTGTTTCGGTTACCCTTAAGAGTTGTACCGCTTGCTGCCCGGAATGGACTATAAAAAGCAGAAGCGAACTTAGTTGAGTATGCCATGATGGCTGTTTCATGGTAACCGGCAACATCCAGCGCAGCACGTATCGCCTGGACTTGACCATCCATTGCTGCTGATGGTGCAATAAAATCAGCGCCAGCGTGTGCAGCAACGACTGCTTGACGCCCTAGATTAACGATAGTAGTATCATTATCAATATAATGATCATAAAGTACTCCGCAATGTCCATGAGTAGTGTATTCACAAAAACAAGTATCAGATATCACCACTATATCTCTCACTGTATCTTTACAAATACGTGCAATACGCGCTACTAAACCATTTTCGTTCCAGGTGTCGCTGCCCGTTTCATCCATATGATGTGAAATACCAAACGTCATTACTGATTTAATACCAGCTTTAGCGAAACGCTCGATTTCGAATGCAAGTCGCGACTCTGGGATACGTACCACACCAGGCATGGTGGACACCTGGACATAATCGCTAATGTTTTCCTCAACAAAAATAGGAAAAACTAAATCGCTGACCCTAACATCAGTTTCTTGAAACATAATCCGTAAGGCATCAGAACGCCGTCTGCGGCGGAGACGAGTAAAGGGGAAAACATTAGACATTTTGACTCCTAATATCTCAAGCGCTTAATGAGTAATAGTTACTAACTTTTTAATAATCAATCTTAAGGATATTAAAACTATTTGAAGATAAAGTATCACGTCTGTACTCAACCAGCGGCAAATCAGTAGAATAACCCAGTCCCTTATTACTTGCTAAGTTGAGATATTTATTATTTCTTCGAGACAATTTATTATTAATGAAAAATATTGAT
>NZ_NJPO01000077.1 GCF_002855795.1 Candidatus Palibaumannia cicadellinicola | reverse complement strand
TATCAAAACAGCTAGTCAATCAAAAATTTAGTGTAACGAAATCAGGTACGTGCAGTGCCAAACACCCAGATATATGGCTATTACATCACTAGTTACTAATAAACATACATTAGATCTATCAGTTACTCAGGTTATGGGTATTTTGAATGTTACTCTCGACTCTTTTTCTGATGGTGGTAAATACAACACTCTTGCTACTGCTATCGATCATGCAGCAATTATGATCGAGGCAGGCGCAAGCATTATTGATATTGGTGGAGAATCTACTCGTCCGGGCGCAGATGTTATGAATGATGAGGAAGAAGCAGCGCGGGTAGTCCCAGTAGTAGCTGCGTTAGTACAGCGATTCGATACTTTAATATCCGTAGATACTTCTAAAGCTTTAGTTATACGCGAAAGCGTAACCGCCGGGGTACATTTAATTAACGATATCCGTTCGCTAAGTCAACCTGGAGCACTAGAAGCAGCAGCAGCTAGTAAGTTGCCTGTATGCCTGATGCATATGCAGGGAGAGCCACGCTCAATGCAGCAAAAGCCATATTACTATGATGTACTTACCGAAGTAAAAGCTTTCTTTGTAAAACAGATTGCACGTTGTGAAGCTTCTGGAATCGAAAAAAATAAAATAATTATCGATCCAGGCTTTGGTTTTGGTAAAAATTTAGCGCACAATTATAGTTTGCTGGCTAGACTAGCAGATTTTCATGACTTTAACCTGCCTATACTAGTAGGTATGTCGCGTAAATCGATGATAGGACAGCTTATTCAACGCCCACCAGAGCAGCGAGTGGCCGGTAGCGTAGCCTGCGCAGTAATTGCCGCTATGCAGGGAGCACAGATCATTCGTGTTCATGATGTAAAACAGACCATCGAAGCACTACGTGTAGTAGAAGCCACACTTTCAGCAAAGGAACAATTTTTTGTATGAATAACAATAAATATTTTGGTACGGATGGTATCCGTGGCAAGGTAGGTGATACTCCTATTACACCTGACTTTATGCTAAAGTTGGGCTGGGCTGCCGGTAAAGTGTTAGCACGTCACGGTTCTCGTAAGATTATTATCGGCAAAGATACACGGATCTCCGGTTACATGCTAGAGTCCGTTTTAGAAGCTGGGCTATCCGCTGCAGGTCTTTCTGCAGCTTTTACTGGTCCTATGCCGACGCCAGCTATTGCTTATCTAACTAGAACTTTTCGTGCAGAAGCTGGTATTGTGATTTCAGCTTCTCATAATCCCTTTTATGACAATGGTATTAAATTTTTTTCTATCGAAGGTACTAAGCTTCCGGATGAAGTTGAGAAAGCTATAGAAGCAGAATTAGGCAAAAAAATCATGTGTGTTGAGTCAGCAGAACTAGGAAAAGCTAGTAGAATAAGCGATGCCGCAGACCGTTATATTACCTTTTGTAAAGGTACATTCCCTGATAATCTTAGCCTCAAGGGTATTAAAATTGTCGTAGATTGCGCTAATGGAGCTACTTACCATATTGCACCAAGCGTGCTACGTGAATTAGGTGCTGAGGTAATAGCTATAGGTTGTCAACCAGATGGTATGAATATTAATAAAGAGTGCGGCACCACTGATGTCCGGGAGCTACAAAGACGAGTGCTAGCCGAAAATGCTCATATTGGCATTGCTTACGATGGCGACGGTGATCGTATGATCTTAGTAGATCATTTAGGACATAAGGTAGACGGTGATCAAATCATTTATATTATAGCACGTGAAAAAATGCGACAAGGTCAGTTAGCTGGTGGTGTGGTTGGTACACTGATGAGTAATATGGGGCTCGAGTTATCACTTAAACAACTAGGTATTCCGTTTGTACGTACCCGTGTAGGAGATCGTTATGTACTAGAAAAAATGCAAGAGAAAGGTTGGCGTATTGGAGCAGAAAACTCTGGGCACGTGATTTTACTTGACCATACTACAACCGGTGATGGCATTATAGCTGGGCTACAGGTTTTGTCGGCTATGGTGAGCAATAGCATGAAACTACATGATCTCTGCAGCGATATGTGGCTCTTTCCCCAGATATTAATCAATGTGCGCTTTGCTGGTCAAAATAATCCACTAGATTCAGTTACTGTTATCCAAGCCTGTCAAGAAGTTCAGAGAACATTAGCCGATCGCGGTAGGGTATTGTTACGGCAATCTGGTACAGAACACCTTATTAGAGTCATGGTAGAAGGTGAAGATGAAAATCAAGTTACGCACTTAGCACATTATATAGCTTCTACTGTAAAAGTTGCTAACTAAGTAAAAGTAATCAAATGAACTAGCAGTAAAATGTCTCTTGTGCATAACGAACGCTTTGGTTAGAATTTAAACTTATTATTGTAATAAGTG
>NZ_NJPO01000076.1 GCF_002855795.1 Candidatus Palibaumannia cicadellinicola | reverse complement strand
GTCTTAACCTAGTTAAACAACCTCGTCAGTGGATAGATAGTCTATTTTATCTTAACTTAAAAAGTTTAACGTTAGCACGATCGCGTAATTCTTTACCAGGTTTAAAGTAGGGAACATATTTACCTTCTAGTTCTACTTTCTCTCCTGTTTTGGGATTACGTCCGATACGCTGGGCACGGTAGCGAATAGAAAAACTGCCGAAACCACGTATTTCAATGCGCTCACCGCTGGCTAGTGTTGTTGCCATATGTTCTAGCATCTCTTTCACTGCCTCCTCAACTAATTTGGTTTGGAGATGTTTGCCAGCAAGCCTCTCAATTAGTTCTGACTTGGTCATTAATTATACGGCTCAAAATTAGTGTGATCTTCTGCTATCTCGCTAGTTCGTTGTACTAGTTTTTCGTAGCGGCTTTGAAAGCTTCAACCATAGCATTAGAGAAATTACTTCCTTCCTGCTTATTATTTATCATCTTTTTATCATCAACTTCGTCTTTAGCGCGAACTGATAAGTTAATAACGCGGTTTTTTCGATCAATACCGGTAAATTTAGCTTCCAGGTTGTCGCCGACATTTAGTAACAATGTTGCGTCTTCTCTACGATCAGCTTCCGAAAGACACAAATAACCTTCAACGCCGCTTGCTAATTCAACTGTAGCGCCTTTGGCATCCACGGCTGTCACTTTACCAGTAACAATAGTACCCTTCTTGTTCAAAGATAAGTAGTTATTAAAAGGATCTTCATCTAACTGCTTAATCCCTAAAGAGATCCGCTCGCGCTCAGCGTCAACCTGCAAAACTACCGCAGCTATTTCGTCGCCTTTTTTATACTCCCGCGCTGCTTCTTCACCAGATACATTCCAGAAGATGTCGGACAAATGAACTAGACCATCGATACCTCCTTCGAGACCAATGAAAATACCGAAGTCAGTAATAGATTTTATTTTTCCTTCAACGCGGTCACCTTTATTATAGGTTTCCGCGAACTTTTGCCAAGGATTAGCTTGGCACTGCTTCAATCCTAGGGAAATACGACGACGTTCTTCGTCGACATCAAGTACCATAATTTCGACTATATCGTTTACGTTAACGACTTTAGACGGATGGATGTTTTTGTTAGTCCAGTCTATTTCTGATACGTGCACTAGTCCTTCAACACCTGCTTCTATTTCTACGAAGCAGCCATAATCGGTAAGGTTAGTTACGCGTCCTGCCAGACGAGAACCTTCCGGGTAACGCTTAGCAATAGCAATCCACGGATCTTGCCCTAATTGTTTTAAACCAAGAGAGACACGGGTGCGCTCTCGATCAAATTTTAATACTTTAACGATAATTTCATCCCCTACATTAACGATTTCGCTAGGGTGCTTAACACGCTTCCAGGCCATATCAGTAATATGTAGTAGCCCGTCTACACCACCTAGATCAACAAATGCGCCGTAATCGGTAAGATTCTTCACGATACCTTTAGCTTCCATACCCTCCTGCATGTTTTCCAGCAGCTGATCTCGTTCGAAGCTGTTTTCAGACTCAATAACAGCACGACGTGAAACCACGACATTATTACGTTTTTGATCGAGCTTGATGACTTTAAACTCCAGTTCTTTGCCTTCTAGATGTAGTGTGTCACGAACAGGACGCATGTCAACTAAAGAACCAGGCAAGAAAGCACGAATACCATTTAATTCAACGGTAAAACCACCCTTAACTTTACTATTTATTATTCCGATAACGGTTGTAGCTTCTTCATAAGCTCTTTCTAGCATCAACCAGGCTTCGTGGCGCTTGGCTTTTTCACGTGAGAGCAGAGTTTCTCCAAAACCATCTTCTACTGCATCCAGCGCTACATCAACCTGATCATTAACTTCTATTTCTAGTTCTCCCTGGGCATTACAAAATTGCGCTATAGGAATAGCGGATTCCGATTTTAAGCCAGCATCAACTAGAACCACGTCTTTGGCAATAGAAACTACAGTACCGCGAACGATGGAACCCGGACGGGTAGCGATGTTTTTCAGAGATTCTTCAAAGAGTTGAGCAAAAGATTTTGTCATATTTGATAATCTTCAAATTTTTTTATTAACGTCCATCCTACTTGATGGGGTTGCTATACACGCCCTGTTACTTATCTTGCAACAGGGTAATTAAAATGACACTGTCTAGTCGTCATGACAATGCTAAATTTTTCTTGACATGCCCGATAACTCTGGCTATCACTGCGTCAATAGTCAGCTTAGTGGAGTCAAGCACAAACGCATCAACAGCTGGCTCTAGAGGAGCAACAGTACGATTTCGATCACGTTCGTCCCGTTCTTTTATCGAAGATAAAAGGTGCTCAAAGTTAACACTAAAGCCTTTTTCCTGCAACTGCCGCATGCGGCGGCGCGCTCTTTCTTCTGCCGATGCCTCGAGAAATATTTTAACTAACGCATCTGGAAAGATCACTGTGCCCATATCACGCCCATCGGCTATTAATCCTGGAGCCACGCGGAACGCGCGCTGCCGATACAGCAATGCTTCGCGCGCTCGTGGAAAAGCGGCAATTTGGGATGCCGTATTACCGACCGTCTCGTTACGAATTGCCTGGCTCATATCTTTTCCTTCCAGTACCACGCTCAATTGCCCATTTTTGACCATAAAACGTACATCTAGGTGTACGGCTAACGGCACCAGCGCTTCTTCATCGAGAAAGATCTGATGGTGTAGCGCAGCTAGCGCTAACACCCGATAAATGGCACCAGAATCAAGTAAATTCCACTGTAATCTTTCTGCTAGAACTTGGCATAAGATTCCTTTTCCAGAACCACTAGGTCCGTCTACGGTGATGACCGGTACTATCATTGTCATGATATTTTTAATCTTCTTATGTATAAGAGAGTAAATTGCTATAATCAAAGTTATAACTTTGTCATAGAGATGGCTCTCAGCTGTTCAAAAAAATCAGGGAAGGTTTTATGGGTACATTTGGGATTAATAATAGTAATTGGTATATGAGATAGTGCTACCAGCGCGAAACACATGGCAATACGATGATCATCGTAAGTATAAATATTGGCTGTTTTTAACATAGCTGGAGATTTTATCGATATCGATAAGTAATCCTTCCCCTCTACCACTGTTGCTCCTACTTTGCGTAGCTCGGTAGCCATTGCCACCAACCTGTTTGTCTCTTTAATACGCCAGTTATAAATATTACGCAACGTTGTGGTTCTTCCATTAGTAAATAATGCAGTGGTAGCTATTGTCATCGCAGCGTCGGGGATTGCGTTCATGTCCATATCGATAGCATTCAGCGTACCTCGAGTACATTCAATGTAATTATCCCCCCAACGAATAGTAGCTCCCATCTTAGCCAGCACATCGGCAAAATGAATGTCTCCTTGTACGCTATGGCGACCGATCCCGGTAACTCGTACTGTACCCCCGCGGATTGCTGCTGCTGCTAGAAAATAAGATGCACTAGAAGCATCACCTTCCACTAGATAATTACCTGGAGAACGGTATTGGCTACCGCCATTGATATAAAAAATCTGATATTGATCGTGCTGTACCACAATACCAAAACTTTTCATAAGAGCTAAGGTGATATCTATATAAGGTTTAGAGACCAATGTTCCCTTAATATGAATATATCTATCCTGCGATGCTAGCGGTGCCATCATTAGTAATGCTGTGAGAAATTGGCTGGATAGACTACCGTCTATTGTTATGTCTCCACGACTAAAACCGCCTCGTAAAAGTAAAGGTGGATAATTCTCATGCTCGAGATAATATATTTCGGCACCACCTTGACGTAACGCGTCTACCAAAGGTCCAATCGGTCGCTCTTTCATACGTTGATCACCGGTAATAGTAATTTCCTTATCTTGTAAGCATAGCGTAGCAGCTAGTAAACGCAGGGCCGTACCAGCGTTACCGAGGAATAACGACAGCGCGGTATCGGCGCGTAGCGGACTGCCAATGCCGTCTATTTCACAGTACCTGCGATCGGCTGATAAGCGATAGTTAACGCCTAGCTTACTCAAAGCATTTAGCATGTAACGTACGTCGTCACTATCAAGCAAATTAATCAAGTAAGTTGTACCAAAAGCCTGGGCAGCTAACAACAATGCTCGGTTAGAGATACTTTTAGATCCAGGTAGAGAAATGGTACCATTAACTCGTACGATAGGTTGTAGGGTCAGTAATTCTTGCATGTTAATAGCTTGCTCGCTACAGAAACGAAACAGTTATCATCTATCATCCGAGTAGGTTACTTACTTAGTTCAGCCATGGCGGTGGGCGAAGCTTTGCATAAATTTCACCAAAGTTTGCACGCCTTCTAGCGGCATAGCATTGTATAACGAAGCTCGCATACCACCTACCACACGGTGTCCTTTTAGAGCATGTAGTCCGGCATCTATAGATTCTTCAAGAAACAGTTCTTCTAGGGCGCTATTTGCTAGTTGAAACGGCACATTCATGCAAGAACGATTCGCGGGGAGAACACTGTTGGAGTAAAATTCGCTGTCGTCTATGGTGCGATATAGTAGGTCTGCTTTAGCTTGATTGCGTTTTTCCATTTCACTAGGTCCACCTTGAACTTTCAACCATTTCAACACCAGACCGGAGAGATACCAAACAAAAGTAGGGGGAGTATTAAACATAGATTGATTGTTAGTTAATATTTTATAATTAAGAATAGACGGTAGTTTGTTACTAGTACGATCTAGTAGATCGTCGCGAACTATTACTAATGTGATGCCAGCAGGACCCAGATTTTTTTGCCCACTTGCGTAAATGACGCCGAACCTGCTAACGTCCAGTGGACGTGATAAAATAGTGGAGGAGAAATCAGCTACCACAATTTTATCGCCAAAATTAGGTAACTCATCAATTGCCAGTCCGTCAATAGTTTCATTCGGGCAATAGTGCACATAAGCGCTATTGGTAGACAGAGACCATTCTCTCATTGGTTTGATACCTCTCTGATTATTTATATTAGTAGTAATATTCATAATCAGAGGGCTGCAATATTTCTGTGCTTCTTTGGCCGCACTATGAGCCCAGTAGCCGTAGTAAATATAGTCCGCTGTTTTCGCTTCGCCCAGCAGGTTCATTGGTATCGCTGCGAATTGTGCGCGAGCGCCCCCATGGCAAAACAATACCTTATAGTTGTTAGGTACTTTCAGTAACTCACGCAGATCTTGTTCTAATTCCTGCGCTACCTGAAGAAATTCTTTGCTACGATGGCTAATTTCCATAATAGATGTCCCTAATCCATGCCAATTGCACAGTTCCTGCTGTGCATGTCGTAGTACTTCAGCTGGCAAGATCGCCGGTCCGGAACTAAAGTTAAAAATTTTATTCATGTTAATAATTGATTATTGAGCCATAAAAGCAACTTTAGCTGCTACTTCGTCAGCGTTACCTAAGTAATAATGCTTAATAGGTGTTATATTATCATTAAATTCATATATGAGTGGCACTCCAGTTGGGATATTAAGTTGAATAATTTCTGTTTCACTTAGATTATCTAAGAATGTCATTATTGACCTGATAGTATTACCATGTGCTGCTATAATAACTCGCTCACCTTTCTTTATGCACGGTAAAATAGCCCCCTTCCAATAAGGAAGGATACGATTAATAGTCATAGCTAAACTTTCAGTAGTAGGCAGTTCATAAGCGTTCAACTGAGCGTAACGTGTGTCATAGCCTGGAAACCGTTTATCATCCCTGGTTAGTTCTGGCGGGGTAACGGCAAAACCGCGTCGCCACTCTTTTACCTGTTCCTCACCATATTTTACCGCCATTTCAGCTTTGCTTAGACCCTGTAAGGCGCCATAATGGCGCTCATTAAGGCGCCAAGATTTTTCTACCGGCAGCCAGGCTTGATCTAATTCATCTAGTACATACCATAAGGTGTGAATAGCACGTTTTAGTACTGATGTGTACGCAAAGTCGAAGATAAATCCTTCTTCTTTTAGTACTTCTCCAGCCTGTTTTGCTTCGCTGCTACCTTTATCTGATAGATCAATATCAGTCCATCCTGTGAAACGATTTTCATAATTCCACTGGCTTTCGCCATGACGTATTAAAACCAATTTTCTTACAGTCATTATATTAATCCTAAATAAAAGTAAAGATAGTAACAATTACTATATATATAGGAATTATATA
>NZ_NJPO01000075.1 GCF_002855795.1 Candidatus Palibaumannia cicadellinicola | reverse complement strand
CATGATCGTGAATTAAGTTTGATATTTGATTAGCTAATCTAAATATAGTCTAATTAGGAAACATAATTTATAAGCTGATGGCTTAATTAAAACCTAGTGGAAGTTGCATGTTACTTGACACAGATGTCATTTTTTCCTTTTGCGTTTCCGCAATACGACGAGCCGCATCGTTAAATGCAGCAGCGATCAAGTCTTCTAACATATCCTTATCTACATCTACTTCTAGTAAACTTTGATCTACTTCGACACGACGACAATTATGAGTGCCGTTAATGGTAACTTTTACTAAGCCAGCACCTGATTCTCCGATAACTTCCAGCTGAGCTATTTCTTCTTGTATCTGTTGCATTTGATTCTGCATTTGTTGTGCTTGTTTCATTAAGTCGTTAATACCGCTTTTACTAAACATAATGTTATCTCTCTATTCTTAATGTAGTCAGACTGCTTTTGATACGATAAATAAATAGTAGTGTATGAATTGTAATTTCAATAGGCTCAATGCTCTCTTTATCTAGCTCACCACCTAAAAAATTTTACATCATGGTTATATATTTATCAGTAGTAATTGCTTCCTGTGCTTGTATAAGTTTTTATTCAGAAATAGGTGGTCTCAACTGATGTGGCGTTTTATCTCAGGATTATTATCTTCCTGCACAGTTAATTCAATCTGTGTACCTAAATCTATGCTCAAAGCTTCACGTAACTTATGTTGATATCTGCCTATCTGGTTGTGGTAGCAAAGCTGTACGCGCCTGTAACAGTTGGGCGCGTATATCAGATACGTTATATCAGATACGTTATATCAGATACGTTATTTACCCCCGTTTTATTGTTCTCCATCAGTATATAGAAGACTTAATGGGTTTTAGTGATACAGGGTGAAAAGCGAGCGCACGCAACATAGTCATTTCTACCCCCATACGTTGATCTGGTGCATAGGGTAGCTCTTTACGACCAATTAGCAAAGTTTGGTAATATAGCTGTAAATCTTCTGGTGGAATACGTTGTGCTAAATCGCGTAGACGAGGTAATAGGTTGTCCATCTGATTATCATAGTTTAATTGCTCAGATCGTAGCTGACCCATGGCAATACGGTGTAATAGAGATAACATCTCTACTAATAGGCTTTCCCAGTTAATACCGCGTACTGCACATTGTGCTAGTTGTTCCATCATAGTTTTACTATTCGCATTAACTAAAGCTTCTATCAATACTAATGGCTGCTCTGTCTTTATATTGCCAAGCATCATACAAACAGTTTCCCAATTAACTATCCCCTGTCCCATAACTATTGCTTGATCGGTAAGGCTTAGTGCATCACGCATACTACCATCTGCTGCGTGTGCTAGTAGTTCCAGCGCACGTTGCTCAGCATTAATATGTTCATTCTGTAATATATGTCTCAGCTGGTTGCAGATTTGGCTCACATTAAGCGCCTTCAGATGCAACTGTAGGCAGCGGGACAGGATAGTCATAGGTATCTTCTGCGGATCTGTAGTTGCCAGTAGAAATTTAACATGCATAGGCGGTTCTTCTAGCGTTTTCAAAAGTGCGTTAAAACTATGACGAGACAACATGTGTACTTCATCAATTAAATAAATTTTAAAGCGTCCATAGTTTGGGGTGTACTGAACATTATCCAACAGTTCGCGAGTATCTTCTACTTTAGTACGTGAAGCAGCATCGATCTCTATCAAATCGACAAAAAAGCTATGCGTAATTTCATGACAATTTTTACATTGATTGCATGGTATAGTAGTTATACCTAATTGACAATTTAGCCCTTTAGCTAACAAGCGGGCAATAGTAGTTTTACCCACCCCACGGGTTCCGGATAATAAATATGCGTGATGAATCCTACCCAATAAAAAGCTGTTAGTAAGTGCTGTCAGAACATGTTCTTGACCTACTACATCAGCAAATGTTTGTGGACGCCACTTACGTGCCAATACCTTATAGCTCATGGTTAGCTGAATTATGTTGTAGAATAAATAGGTAAAATAAATAGATTGTTCATCCTAACACAGCTCGATATTCCCGCGCGATGCGCGATATAGTAATAAACTAAGAAAACGCTTGTTTTTATATAGAATCAGTTGAATGATTATCGATTAAAAAGCTCAATTATCCTAGTGCTAGGAATATTAGTGGTGATCTCTCTTTCAGGTTACTATAGTTAGTAGAAAATGTTATTTTGACTAATAATTTAATCAAATGAGCTATAGTGCAAATGGCAGAAAAACAGTTACTTTTGATAGATGGATCATTCTATCTTTACCGCGCTTATCATGCTTTTCCGCAGCTTACTAATAATGCAGGTGAACCAACTGGTGCAATGTACGGTGTAGTTAATATGCTCAAGAACCTATTAGTACAATATCGTACTAATTATATAGCAGTTGTATTTGACGCTTATGGTAAAACCTTCCGTGATGAACTATTCGAACATTACAAATCCCACCGCTCTATAATGCCCCAAAATTTATGCTGTCAGATTAGTCCGCTGTATGAAATAGTTAGAGCTATGGGATTACCACTGCTCGTGGTCAATGGTGTTGAGTCGGATGATGTTATTGGTACATTAGCACGTGAAGCTGCATGTAATGGTAACAATGTTTTGATAAGTACCGGAGATAAGGATATGGCACAACTAGTTTCACCAGAAATAAATCTGATTAATACCATGTCTAATTCTATCCTAGGACCACAAGAAGTACAACGAAAATTTGGTGTTCCACCAGAACTAATTATTGATTATCTCGCACTAATGGGCGATAACTCAGATAATATTCCGGGCGTACCCGGCGTGGGGAAAAAAACAGCTCAAATACTACTGCAACAGTTGGGAGGGATAAATAATTTATATCATAATTTACATTATGTAAGCCATTTGAGCAGTTTACGTGGTGCAAAAAAGATAGCAGCCAAGTTAGAAGAAAACCGCGATATTGCATTTCTTTCCTATAAATTAGCTACTATTAAGACAAATGTTACACTAGATGTACCCTATCATAAGATGATTGTAAAAAAACCTAACTATAAAGCGCTAATGTTACTGTTTCAGCGTTATGAGTTCAAACGTTGGATAATCCAATTAGAGTTAGGTAAATGGCTATGGCTAAAGGGTTAAAGAGAAGCACGCAGGTGGTAGCGCAGACTGTTATCAAGCCAGACTGCGAAATATCTAAACTATTATCGAATCAATGTTATCAAATTATTTATCATATGGCAGAACTGAAGCAGTGGATTACCGATATTCGCCGCGTAGGTTTATTAGCTTTTGATACTTTTACTAATATAATCAATAAAGATATCATAACAGCCCCAGTCAAACTACCCACC
>NZ_NJPO01000074.1 GCF_002855795.1 Candidatus Palibaumannia cicadellinicola | reverse complement strand
GTTAGTTATACCAAGCTTCACGCTTACATACATACTTAAGCTAGAAAAAACAATAGCATAATAACAAGCTGTTACTTCACAGTAGAAATATATGTGCTGGTAGCCATGGCTTTTAGCCAAGCAATTTCCTGTGACCAAATAGCAGGATTAATAGTTTCTAAAATGATAGGAATATTATTAAAACGTTTA
This sequence comes from Candidatus Palibaumannia cicadellinicola, assembly GCF_002855795.1. Lineage (GTDB taxonomy): Bacteria > Pseudomonadota > Gammaproteobacteria > Enterobacterales > Enterobacteriaceae > Baumannia > Baumannia cicadellinicola_C. Next base: position 3,952 of record NZ_NJPO01000074.1, on the reverse strand, counting down.
TCAGCCATGATCCAAGCAAATGCTGTGCAGCCTATCTTGCCTTTACCTAAGCTTTGGTGGCGATCAACTCTGCTACCGCAAGAAGTTTTCGCATCGTTTAAATGCAGGCCACGCAGGTATTTAAAACCAACTATGTTAGCAAAGCTATTGAAAGTTTCAATACAGGTCTCTTCTGTACGTAAATCATAGCCGGCTGCGAATGCATGACAGGTATCAATACAGACGCCAATTCGGCTTTTATCATCAATTTGCTGGATGATTTCGGCTAATTGTTCAAAGCGAAATCCCATATGACTACCTTGGCCAGCGGTATTTTCAATTACTGCAGTCACGCCTGCCGTTTTTTCTAGTGCAACATTGATAGACTCTGCGATGCGGGTCAAGCTAGCGTATTCATTAATCTGCTGCAAATGGCAGCCAGGATGAAAGTTAAGTAAGCTAAGGCCCAACTGCTCACAGCGGTGTATTTCGTCGATAAAAGCAGCACGCGACTTTTCCAGCTCATCTCTAACCGGATGACTAAGGTTAATCAGGTAGCTATCGTGTGGTAAAATTTGTTTTGTCGTATAATGATACTCCGCGCAGGCAGCGCGGAAACTTTCGATCGTTTTTCGAGTCAGTGCCGCAGCTTTCCATTGACGCTGATTTTTGGTAAACATAGCGAAAGCAGTAGCCTGTAATGCATGTGCACGTGTGATAGCTTTATCCACACCACCAGTGGTACTGACATGTGCACCAATAAATTTGGTTTCGTTCATCCGACCTAGACAACCACTAACATTAAACCATGATCATTTATATGAATAATCATATCTTTTACTAATTGATGATTAGTATTTTGTTGTGTTAAGTATGAAAGAAAAGAATAGCACTAAAAAGTGCTTTGAGTTTTCATTATTATTTAGTGCTTATTATGAAGCTGTCTTATCATCTATATTTTATTTTGCCGAGATGATTTCTACACTATGTTAGATAAAACTCCTCAGCCGCAGAAAATTAACGGTCTGCGTCGTGAACTCAAAACCCGTCCCCTTACTATGATCGCTATCGGTGGCTCTATTGGCACAGGATTATTTGTTGCCTCAGGTGCCTCAATATCCCAGGCTGGTCCTGGCGGCGCATTATTGTCATATATACTGATAGGTATCATGGTTTATTTTGTCATGACTAGTCTAGGCGAGCTAGCCGCTTATATGCCTGTATCTGGTTCGTTTGCCACTTATGGCAGGCTCTATGTAGAGGAAGGTTTTGGTTTTGCACTTGGCTGGAACTACTGGTACAACTGGGCGGTAACTATTGCTGTAGATCTAGTAGCAGCGCAAATAGTAATGGGTTACTGGTTTACCACCACACCAGGTTGGATCTGGAGTCTATTCTTTCTAGGTGTAATATTCCTACTAAATGTGATTTCAGTCAAAGGTTTCGGTGAAGCAGAATATTGTTTCTCATTGGTTAAAGTAGCCACAGTTTTGGTGTTTATTACGGTTGGTATGCTGATGATAATAGGTATACTGCACGGAGGAGCGCAAGCTTGTTGGTATAACTGGCAGATAGGTGATGCGCCGTTCGCAGGTGGTTTCGCGGCGATAATAGATGTAGCAATGATCGTTGGTTTCTCCTTTCAAGGTACAGAACTCATTGGTATTGCCGCTGGTGAGTCAGCAGACCCGAAAACGAACATTCCACGTGCTATGCGGCAAGTTTTCTGGCGTATTCTGTTATTTTACGTACTATCAATATTAATTATTAGCCTTCTAGTTCCCTATACTAGTCCTGCTTTGTTGCATAATAATATAAATAACATCACTGTTAGCCCATTCACCTTGGTATTCAGTAAAGCTGGGCAGCTTTCGGCGGCCGCTATAATGAATAGTGTAATTCTTACGACAGTTTTATCGGCTGGCAACTCAGGCATGTATGCCTCAACGCGTATGCTCTATACTCTCGCGCTAGAAGGTCAGGCTCCGAAAATATTTGCGCGCTTGTCTAAAGGGGGAGTGCCGCGTAACGCGCTGTATATGACTACTATCGTGGCTGCTTTGTGTTTTTTATCATCAATATATAGTAATCAAAAAGTATATTTGTGGCTGCTTAATACCTCTGGTACTACTGGGTTCATTGCTTGGTTGGGTATTGCTATTAGCCATTATCGTTTCCGTCGTGGTTTTAACAAACAGGGATGTAGCTTAGGGAAATTACCGTACCGTGCTGGATGGTTTCCGCTAGGACCGGTGTTTGCTTTTATTTTATGCCTAGTTATTATCCTAGGGCAACATTATCAAATGTTTCTAGCAGAGAGTATTGATTGGAACGGCGTGGTAGTAAGTTATATTGGTATTCCATTATTTTTTTTGATTTGGTTCAGTTATAAATGTTATCGCGGTAGCAGCATAGTCCGCTATGAAGATATGATTTTTCCAAAAGAGCTGACTAGCACGTTATAATTGATTGTTGACGTATTTTACGTATGGCAATGCCATTGCATAATATTTTGTTATTTAAGCGTTAGATATTATTAACAGTATAATAAATCATTAACGAGATTATCGCTTCGTACCATTTTATTGCCTCCTGGAGAAAAATTACATACATGGTAACGTTGACAAAAGAAGCATCTATGGTGCGTCAGGCTTTACTGGCACATGGGCTAGAACCACTTCTGCGGGGGAATATGTTAGACAGAGAAATACGTAAACAGCGTATTGCTAAATATATAAAGAAAATCATGACGCTGCTTAACCTAAATATCGCGGATGACAGTTTAGTAAAAACGCCATATCGTATCGCCAACATGTATATGGAGGAAATCTTTTCTGGCTTAGATTATGCTAATTTCCCCAAGATTACTGTTATCTCTAATAAAATGAAAGTAGATGAAATGGTAACAGTACGCGATATTACTCTTACAAGCACCTGTGAGCATCACTTTTTAATGTTTGATGGTAAAGCGACTGTTTCTTATATTCCCAAAAGAAGCGTGATAGGCCTATCTAAAATTAACCGTATCGTGCGGTTCTTCGCTCAGCGTCCACAAGTTCAAGAGCGACTCACCCAGCAAATTTTATTAGCGTTACAAACTATTCTCGGCACAAATCACGTAGCAGTATCCATTTATGCGGTCCATTATTGCGTCAAAGCACGCGGTATTGGTGACTCAACTAGTGCAACTACTACTACTTCATTAGGAGGATTATTTAAATCGAGCCAGAATACCCGTCAAGAATTTTTGCGTACTATCACGCATTATAGATAAATATAGATAAATAATGCTAATACCTATTATTTAATCTTGATCTATTCGGCTAGCTACGGCTCCCTGCTGATTGCAGTATTTCGCTTTATAACGCCGGTTATAGGGACGTACTGCTGGTCCACTTAGTGGTTCGAAACTAAGTGCAGCTATCTGCATGCCAGGGCGAAGTACCAGCGGTAACTTACCAAAATTATAACACTCTAGTACTATTTGTCCTTGCCAGCCTGGATCAATTCGGTGTGCTGTCACATGTACCATAAGTCCAAGTCGTGCAAGGGAGGAACGACCGTCTAGCCAGCCAATTAAGTTAGCAGGCAGCGCAATAGACTCCATGGTAACTGCCAGCGCAAGCTCTCCAGGATGAAGAAAAAAAGCATCGCCAGTAGCTAGCTTAATTTCATCGCTCATTATTCTATTCAGTGCGGCAGTTACTTTATTTTTTGGTCCGCTCAAGTCAACAAATGCTGCAGTATGCCCGTAAAAGACTCTAAACTGATTGCCTAAAAGTACATCTACCGTTGCACCGTTAATTCTTTCTATCGGTGGACGTGGGAAAATATCTAGTCTACCTTTATCTAGCCATCGTTCAATATCACGATCACATAATCTCATCACTTGCCTTCTCCATGAAGAGGAATAACTACCCTAAAATAAGGACTCATTTAGTTAGTATTAATCTCATTGATTCTAGCACTGCTC
>NZ_NJPO01000073.1 GCF_002855795.1 Candidatus Palibaumannia cicadellinicola | reverse complement strand
CTGCGATATATATATTGGGAGCGGGCAGTGGGGATCGAACCCACATAGTTAGCTTGGAAGGCTGACGTAATAACCATTATACTATGCCCGCTATAGATGGTGGGGGAAGGATTCGAACCTTCGAAGTCAGTGACGGCAGATTTACAGTCTGCTCCCTTTGGCCGCTTGGGAACCCCACCTAAAATATTAGGTGTTTTTTTTTGGTGCCGACAGAAGGAGTTGAACCTTCAACCTACTGATTACAAATCAGTTGCTCTACCAACTAAGCTATGCCGGCATGAAATGCTGGCATTTTAGGTAGAGCGAAAGAATCATGCAACAAAAAAATTACTTTTAGTGAACTTTCGTTTATAAATTACTCTCTTAATAAGAGATGATAACAAATCTGCTTATTAAAAACCAACTAATATACTTTGTCAGTGTGAAATTTAAAATTGTAGTATACAAACTAGCACAAACAGATAATAGTTATTAACGTTATCTTCATATGCTTTTTCTTTTCTTTCTGTTTAGCTTTCTTTCTGCGCACTAAATCGATCGTGTAGACAGGTTGGTTCACATTATGATTAAAGCTATACAACAAACATCCTATTTGACTCCTTTTTTGCAATTTAGCCGTAAAAAATGGATGGCATTATTGAATTATATTCCGGTTACTTTAACTCCAGAAGAAATGAGTCAACTACAAGACATTAATAAAGACCTTTCTTTAGAGGAAGTATTAAATATTTATTTACCTTTATCACGTTTACTCAATTGTTATATTAGCTCTAATAGACGCCGTCAAGCGGCACAAGAGCTTAGTATTGGAACCGAAAGATCGCGTATTCCTTATATTATAGGAATAGCTGGCAGTGTTGCTGTTGGAAAGAGTACTACTGCGCGTGTGCTACAGACATTGTTAAGCCGATGGCCTGAACATCGAACAGTAGATATTGTGACTACAGATGACTTTTTATATCCCAATAAATGGCTCAAAGAACGAGACCTAATTAATAAAAAAGGTTTTCCGCAATCTTATGATGTTCGGAGTCTAAGAAATTTTATCTCAGAGGTCAAATCTGGTGTACACCGTATCACTACTCCAATTTATTCGCATGTTATTTATGATATTGTTCCTTATCATAATAATATTATTGCTCAACCAGATATTTTACTCCTTGAAGGATTAAACGTACTGCAAAGCAACACTGATCATCTACATGATATTTATCAGTTTTGTTTTTCTGATTTGATTGATTTTTCTATCTATATTGATGCACCTAAGGAAATAGTACAAAACTGGTATATAAAACGTTTTATGACTTTTCGTAAAGAAGCCTTTTTAGATCCTCGCTCTTATTTTTATCATTACGCTCAACTTTCAGATCAGGAAGCAATAGATATAGCTCGAAAGCTATGGATAGAAATCAATGCACCTAATTTAGAGCAGAATATTTGTCCTACTCGCCC
>NZ_NJPO01000072.1 GCF_002855795.1 Candidatus Palibaumannia cicadellinicola | reverse complement strand
TAATGTGAGTAATAGAATTAACTATTGCTGTTTTTTTTTAAAAAATTTACTACGGCATGAACTTCTTCATCTTGTACAAATGCACCATGTACACGTATTGGTAACGAAGATTGAGAAGCAAGATAAAGCATATCACCCATACCAAGTAGAGATTCAGCACCAGTTTGATCTAAAATAGTTCTAGAGTCTATTGTACTTGATACCGCAAAAGCAATACGTGTTGGAATATTAGCTTTAATTAAGCCTGTAATTACATCTACAGATGGACGTTGTGTCGCTAGCACTAAGTGAATACCAGATGCTCGGGCTTTTTGTGCTAAACGAACAATTAAGTATTCCATTTTTTTTCCAATCATCATCATTAAATCAGCTAATTCATCTACTACTATGACAATATATGGTAAAGTTTCTAATAAAACCTTTGGTTTATATTTCAATCTAATTGGTTCATATTTTGCTTGTGTTATACGTTTATTATAGTTAGTTAAATTACGTACTCCTAGTTCTGACATTAATTTATAACGTCGGTCCATCTCACAAATGCACCAGCTTAATACATTCATAGCATCATTCATATTAGTAATAACTTTAGTTAACAGATGAGGAATTCCTTCATACACTGAAAGTTCTAACATTTTGGGATCAATCATAATAAATCGTACATTTTGCGGTGTTGCTTTATACAAAATACTTAAAATCATAGCATTTATTCCTACTGATTTTCCTGAACCAGTAGTCCCAGCGACTAATAAGTGAGGCATTTTCATGAGATCAACAATGACTGTTTGTCCTCTAATATCTTTTCCAAGCACTAAAGATAATGGTGATTTGACTTGATTAAACTGGTCACAATCAAATACTTCACGTAAAGAAATACTTTGACGTTGTTTATTAGGAATATCTAAACCAATATAAGGTTTATCAGGAATAATTTCTATTATTTGTACTATATTTGTTGATAATGCACGTGCGATATCTCGTGATAAATTAGAAATACGCGCTACTTTAACCCCAGGTGCTAAATCTAACTCAAAACGAGTAATAACTGGTCCTGGAAATATTCCAACTACTTTAGCTTGAATACGATAACCAGCTAAACATTTTTCTACTAGTCTTGCTGTTTGCTCTAGAAATAACATATCTACTGTTTTTGTTTCTAGCGTATGAGAGATTAATAAATCTATTGTCGGTAGTAACGTAAAAGATTTTGATACTTGATAAATTAAACTATCT
>NZ_NJPO01000071.1 GCF_002855795.1 Candidatus Palibaumannia cicadellinicola | reverse complement strand
ATCCACGGATTGTCAAAATTATTTAAGATTAGGTATTATTACCTATGGCTAATTTAGAAACATTTTTGGTAGGGTTTTACTACAACTGTAGCGTAGATGTTGGCAGCTATATAAAGATTCTGTTCTACCCAGGCCTGCGCTGATTCCAAAGAATCAAATTCAGCAATGATTGTGTAACCATTAAATCCTGCTGTACCAGGATCGTAACTGTCAAGCACCGTGGTTAGGCCGGCTGTTAATAGTAAACCTTGGTTTTGTAGTAGTTGCAAAGGTGCCAGATCTATCAATTTACGGTTTTCCAGCGAATCTGTAACGCATTCGGCATTAATTACATAGAGCACGGTAGAAACCAAAACAAAAATTAATAAAAATATTGTATGATTTATCATCTATCTATACTAGCTATATTAGACTAGATAATGTCAAAATCAACCTATCTGTTATATGGTAATACCTATTAATTATTCATTTGTTAGTAATTATTTTACTTAAACAACTCGTAGTTGCATGTACAGACGATATAAATATATCAATAACAAAGATGATATTAGGTTGCTTAACAAATTTAATAATACCGCTGTCAAAATGGGATGACATATCATGAATGGTGTTACCAAAAGTAATACTGCGGTTTTCGCAAGCATCCAGAATAGTACCGCTGGGCTAATCAAACGAATATTAGCAAACGCTATTTCAGTACTAGCACGTATAGATCTCATAACCCCGATATTATCAATAGTAGCAATAACCGGTGAAAGGCTGAAAGCTATGGACAGCAAAAATCCAGGTACTACAACTAGCAACAATCCTAATTGTACAAGTAATGTCGTAATAAAAATTAATAGCAGCAGGCGCGGTAGCAAACGTACCGATAAAACGATAGCCCCTAATACGCTGATTGACCGTTTATTTGAGAGAAAACGTATCATCGTAAGTAGCCCACCGGTAAGTAATGCATTACCAACTAGTCCAGCGAAAGTCCCGGCGGCAGAGGTTTTAAGCAAAATTATCTGCTGGTCTATCGACATATGTTCTATGATTTGTTTCAAACTAATTTTCGATAATATTTCAAACTCAGCTTTATTATCAAGCGAGATAAGCTGGTCGCTTATGGGAGCTGGTGCTAATGCATAGCAGCCCAGCATGACGCTGATAAGTGCAGTTAAGAGCGCGAGCAAAATAATGTCGGCGAACTTATTACGGAAAAAGTTGAACGTGTCACGATATAAGATAGTCGCCATAATTGGCATGAGGGGTTCCTTGACAGAACAATACAATAATTAAAATAATTGATAGTATGAGGTACTCCGATACCATCGGTACTAGGTATTTCTATTATGAACGTAACTTATCGTAAAAC
>NZ_NJPO01000070.1 GCF_002855795.1 Candidatus Palibaumannia cicadellinicola | reverse complement strand
CTGCTTCAATTTTACTTTCATTAATTATTTCATTTTTACGTTGATTTGCTTGTTCTATAATTTTTTTAGCTTTTGCTTTTGCTTGTATTACATCATTTGCAGCTTGAGCTTGAGCAATTTCTAAATCTTTTTTAGCTAGTTCTATCGAAGAAAAACTATCAATAATATCTTTTTGTCTTTTGTCTACTGCAGAAATAAGTGGTGGCCATATATATTTCATGCAAAACAAAACAAATAGTATAAATGCTATAGTTTGACCTAAAATAGTTGCATTTAAATTCATATTATTATTTATCTCATAATAATGTTATTAATAATTTAATTTGTAAAGTTATAGTATAAATATTAAGTTATAGCAAACATTATATATAAACCTAGACCTACTGTAATCATTGGAATAGCGTCAACTAAACCCATGACAATAAAAAATTGAGAACGAAGAATAGGAATTAAATCAGGTTGACGTGCAGCTCCTTCTAAAAATTTTCCTCCTAATATACCAATACCGATTGCAGCACCAATAGCGGCTAGTCCCATCATTATAGTTGCAGCTAGATATAATATATTTATATTAAAACTATCCATAATACTATCCTTATTTCTATATGATAAAATAATATTTATTTACTGTTATTTCAAATTAAAATACATGTTTTTCAGAAGCCATTGCAAGATAAACAATTGTTAATATCATAAATATAAATGCTTGTAATGTAATAATTAAAATATGAAAAATAGCCCAAGGTACATTAAGAATCCATTGTGACCACCAAGGTAAAAGACCAGCAATTAAAATAAAAATTAACTCCCCTGCATACATATTACCAAATAATCTTAAAGCTAATGAAACGGGTTTCGATAACAAACTAACACTTTCAAGAATAAAATTTATAGGAATAAAAATAGGATGATTAAAAGGTTGCATAGTTAGGTCTTTAATAAAAGTAATTAATCCTTTGGTAGAACAACTATAATATATTATTAAAACAAATACCCCTAGTGCCATTGAAAGTGTGATATTAATATCTGTAGATGGTACTACTCGTAGTACGGGT
>NZ_NJPO01000069.1 GCF_002855795.1 Candidatus Palibaumannia cicadellinicola | reverse complement strand
GATTAATAATCATTGAGATGATAGATAGCGTTATACCATGAATGGTAACGATTGATCTCCGAGACTTAGATGCTCAACAAAATGGTAGTACTTAAGATAAGTCCATCTCGGTAATAGTAATTAATACAGAGGAATGTTTTATGTCTACATCATCTACACACACTTCACGCCGCGTTAGCCGCGATCAGGCACAAGCTTTTATCGATAGCTTAACGGGTAGCAGTGCTTTTCCCAACTCCAGACGGATCTATTTGCAGGGTACTACTAATTCAGTCCGGGTGCCAATGCGTGAAATTCAGCTTAATCCTACATTGATAGGTGACAACGACGACGATGCACGTTATGAGAATAATGAGCCGGTGCCTGTTTATGATACCTCAGGGCCTTACGGCGATCCGGCTGTAGTCATTAATGTACGTACCGGTCTTCCCCGTCTACGGGAAACGTGGATTGCAGCACGACAGGACAGTGAGCAAATCAACGCAGATAGCGATCGTGGGAAACAGCGCGTTGAAAATAGATTAGAGCGGTTACGTTTTGCTGCCCACTATAATCCCCGCCGCGCTCGTAATAAGTGTTGTGTCACTCAGTTGCATTATGCCCGTGCCGGCATCATCACGCCGGAAATGGAGTTTATTGCTTTGCGTGAAAATATGGGTCGGGAGCGTATCCATAGTGATGTGTTACGCCGGCAGCATTCTGGCCAGAGCTTCGGCGCGGCACTACCAGATCACATCACAGCAGAATTTGTGCGGCAGGAAGTAGCTGCCGGACGCGCTATCATTCCGAGTAATATTAATCATCCAGAATCTGAACCGATGATTATCGGTCGTAATTTTCTCGTTAAAGTAAATGCAAATATCGGCAACTCAGCAGTAACCTCATCCATCGAGGAAGAGGTTGAAAAGCTGGTATGGGCGACTCGTTGGGGAGCAGACACGGTGATGGATCTATCAACCGGCCGTTATATTCATGAAACTCGAGAATGGATATTACGCAATAGTCCAGTTCCTATCGGCACTGTGCCTATCTATCAAGCACTAGAGAAAGTCAATGGCGTAGCGGAAAATCTTAATTGGGAGATCTTTTACCATACATTATTGGAACAAGCTAACCAAGGCGTAGATTATTTTACTATTCATGCTGGCGTGCTGATGCGTTACGTTCCGATGACTGCCCGTAGGTTAACCGGTATCGTATCTCGTGGTGGCTCTATTATGGCCCAATGGTGTTTGGCACATCATCAGGAAAACTTTCTTTATGAACGCTTTCGTGATATCTGTGAGCTTTGCGCTGCCTATGATATTGCATTATCTCTTGGGGACGGTCTAAGGCCCGGTTCAGTACAGGATGCTAATGACGAAGCACAATTTTCTGAACTCTATACCTTAGGCGAATTGACTAAAATAGCCTGGGAGTATGATGTACAAGTAATGATTGAAGGACCAGGTCATGTGCCTATGCATATGATTCAGCATAATATGACAGATCAACTAAAGCATTGCCACGAAGCGCCGTTCTATACTCTTGGGCCACTGACAACTGATATAGCTCCCGGCTATGATCATTTTACCTCAGGTATTGGTGCAGCACTGATAGGCTGGTTTGGATGCGCCATGCTGTGCTATGTTACTCCCAAAGAACATCTAGGTTTGCCTAATAAAGAAGATGTGAAACAGGGGCTGATAACCTATAAAATTGCTGCCCATGCCGCTGATCTCGCAAAGGGGCATCCTGGTGCGCAGATACGTGATAACGCTATGTCGAAAGCACGCTTCGAATTCCGCTGGGAAGATCAATTCAATTTGGCGCTAGATCCAACTACCGCGCGTACGTATCACGATGAAACTATGCCGCAGGCAGCGGGTAAAATGGCCCATTTCTGCTCAATGTGCGGCCCTAAATTCTGTTCAATGAAAATATCTAAAAAAGTACGTAATTACGCTAATTATCGTGGTTTAACTCAATGAAGGTGTAAATACTCAATGACGGTATAAATAAAGAATGTGTGCTGAACAATATGTAGAAGTAGCGCCGCTACCCTATCGGCTTGGTCTCTATCCTATAGTAGATTCGCTCGTGTGGGTAGTGCGCATGCTGGATGCCGGAGTCACCACCGTGCAATTACGAATGAAAAATAAGAGTGAGGACGAGGTAGCGCCAGATATCGAGGCGGCGGTCTTACTTGGACAATGCTATAAAGCGCGGATCATTATTAATGACTACTGGCGCCTAGCTATCCGCTATAACGCCTATGGTGTACATCTGGGGCAAGAAGACATGGACCATGCTGATGCCAATGCTATTAATAGAGCAGGACTATTTTTGGGACTATCAACGCATAATGAAGTAGAATTAACACGTGCAATGACTTGGCGTCCCTCTTACATTGCACTTGGTCATATTTTTCCTACGACGACGAAAAAAATGTCTTCTAGCCCACAAGGGTTAAAAGCATTACGGAGTTTAGTTACCAAGTTGCAGAATATACCTACGGTAGCTATCGGTGGAATTAGCGCTGATAAAGTAGAGGCTGTATTGGAATGCGGGGTTGGTAGTATCGCTGTCGTCAGCGCGATTACTCGCGCGCCCGATTGGCGTCAAGCAACTGCTAGTCTACTAGACAAAATTAATAGCTGGCAGCAATACGATGCTTAACGATCAGGAGTTTTTACGCTACAGTCGTCAGCTGCTGCTGAAAGAGGTTGGTCTAACTGGACAAAAACAGCTGCAGGCAGCGACAGTACTACTAGCTGGCCTAGGCGGATTGGGATCAGCAGCGTCGCTGTATCTTGCTGCTGCCGGCGTTGGCACCTTATTACTAGCGGATGAAGATAGTCTCTATCTTACTAATTTACAGCGACAAATCCTCTATCGCACCCCAGATATTGGACAGTTGAAGGTGGAGGCAGCGCAGCAGCAACTTACTGCACTGAATCCTGAAGTGCATTATATTCCCCTTGCTAGGAGACTACAAAGCACTACTTGGCTGGATCAACAAGTAAAACGCGCTAATATTGTGCTAGACTGCAGCGATAATTTTGTCACACGCCACGTGATAAATGCTGCTTGTGTGCGCAGTAGTATACCGCTTATTAGCGCTAGTGCGGTGAGTTTTAGCGGTCAAATGATGGTTTTGCAACCGCCGTGGCGCTGCGGCTGTTATGCCTGTCTGTTTCCAGATCAGCAGGATACGCAACGTAATTGTCGTACCGCAGGTATTATTGGTCCCGTAGTCGGTATAATGGGTACTTTACAGGCGCTGGAGGCCATTAAATTACTGTGTGGCTTGCCAATGAAAACAGCAGGCAAATTGTGGTTATTTGATGGCAAAAACCTTCAGTGGCGCGTTTTAAGCTTAAGTAGGAACAAGCAATGTTCCGTCTGCGCTACAGATACTTGACCGGTAGTGATAAAAGGAGGAGAAAACTATAATGACTATTACTTTTAATGATCATCCTATGAAGCTAGCTCAGTCATTAACCTTAAGCGCGCTGCTTAACCAGCTTTATGCACACACAGCTGGCTCAGCACTAGCTGTTAATAATACGATCATTCCACGCCCGTGTTGGCCCGAATATCAGGTGCAGGATGGCGACGATATTTTATTATTCGAGGTTATTGCCGGAGGATAACAATGTTTACCCTTGCTGATACTGATTTTCAGTCTAGGTTGTTCATAGGTACTGGCAAATTCGCGAATAAGGAACTTATGTTGCAAGCAATATCAGCTGCTGGCAGCGAACTAGTAACCTTAGCGATGCGCAGGGTTGATCTAAAGAAAGGTAATGATGCCCTGCTACCGGGGCTACGTCAAGCAGGTGTCAGGTTGCTACCTAACACTTCTGGCGCTAAAACCGCCGATGAGGCACTCTTTGTCGCTAGGCTAGCACGCGAAGCAATAGGCACGAATTGGATCAAACTAGAAATTCATCCCGACATACAATATCTATTGCCAGACCCAATAGAAACGCTGAAAGCTGCAGGAAAACTAGTTAAGGAGGGTTTTGTCGTGTTGCCCTATTGTAGCGCAGACCCAGTCTTATGTCGTCGCCTTGAGGAAGCAGGTTGTGCGGCTGTTATGCCGCTAGGATCGCCTATAGGTTCTAACCAGGGGCTGAAAACCCGCGATTTTCTACAAATTATTATTCAACAGACGCAAATACCAGTGGTGGTAGATGCTGGTATAGGTGCGCCAAGCCAGGCGTTAGAAGCACTAGAAATGGGCGCAGATGCGGTGCTAGTGAATACAGCTATTGCTGTTGCACGAGATCCTGTAGCCATGGCTAGTGCTTTCCGCCTAGCAATAGTGTCGGGAGAGTTGGCTAAGTCAGCAGGTCTAGCGCCCCGTAGCCAGCATGCTAGGTCTACTAGCCCATTGACCGAATTTTTATCGTGCGACCACGAGGTATGTTCATGATAACTTTTAGTCAACACTGGCAACGCATAGACTGGAATGCTGCTAGTATGCGTATCCATAGTCAGAGCAAGCTAGACGTAGAACGAGCGCTAGCTGCTAGCTCTATTGGTCCAAAAGAGATGATGGCGTTATTATCGCCAGTAGCTAGTGTATATCTAGAACCAATCGCCCAGCGTGCTCGCCATTTGACCCGCCAGCGTTTCGGTAATACCGTTAGCTTTTATTTGCCGCTTTATCTCTCTAATCTTTGTGCTAATGAATGCAGCTATTGTGGTTTCTCGATCAGCAATCGCATACGGCGTAAAATTCTTAATGAGCAGGAAATTATCGAAGAATGCGAAGCTATTCGTGCCCAAAATATCGACTATTTACTTCTCGTAACCGGAGAACATAAAAATAAAGTAGGTATGGACTATTTTCGTAACTGCGTACCTAAAGTCAGCGACTACTTTAGCTCCCTGATTATGGAGGTGCAACCTCTTTTACAACAGGAGTATGCAGAATTGAAGATGCTTGGGCTAGACGGTATACTAGTGTATCAAGAAACTTATCATTTACCAACTTATCATCTTCATCACCTGCGGGGTAAAAAGCGGGATTTCTTCTGGCGATTAGAAACACCAGATCGTGTCGCATGCGCTGGAATCGATAAAATTGGCCTAGGAGCATTAATAGGATTATCAAAAGACTGGCGTACGGATTGTTATATGATGGCTCGCCATCTACTTTATCTGCGCAATAGCTATTGGCGCAGTAACTACTCTCTATCGTTTCCCCGGTTGCGTCCTTGCGCTGGTCGCGGAGTGACGCCCGCATCTTTCATAGATGAAGCTGAATTATTACAGGTTATGTGTGCTTTTCGCCTACTTGCCCCTGAAGTAGAGATTTCTCTTTCTACCAGAGAGTCCCCATATTTCCGCGATAATGTTGTGCCCATCGTGGTCAATAGTGTTAGTGCTGGCTCTAAAACTAAACCTGGTGGTTATGCCCGTGAACAGCAGGAGCTGGAGCAGTTTTTACCACACGATAATCGTTCTCTGCAAGATGTAGCGCAAGCATTCATCCGCGCTGGCTTACAGCCAATATGGAAAGACGGACTCAAATGCCTATCTGTTGATTCGCAAGCTGAGCAAAATAATAGGTGATAAAAGTTTTCTTTCACTTTATGGTACTTTTAACCTTTAACCTTATAGTACCTGGCTGGCTGCGTATTTTTCGCATGAGTAAAAAAAGCCAGGGCCACACTATGCCATCTACCATACTACTCCAAAAAATTTCTGAACTAAAAAAAACATTCATAAAACACAAATATATGATATATATCATATATTTATAAAATAATGATAAAAAAATAATTATGATAGCTTGTTGACAAAGAGCTATATTCCTGAAGAACCTAAATTTTAATACCGCAAGATATGCAATCATACTAAGTGCTAGTGCATGTACGCCGAGCATCGAGCCCATAATTAAATCTATAATAAGTCCAAGCAAAAATCCTGTTTTTATATTAACTCGGTGCGGTAGTACCATGACCCAATAAATAAACAACAAATTGAGCCAAGAGGGCCAGAAGATATTCATTGGTGGCGGACAGGGCATCATTTGCAAGATTATCGCGATAATAAAAGAGACCCAGATAATCCTGCCTCCGTAACGGTGGTACCGGTTCATTATCGCTTTTCAATTAACGTGGATGTGATTTAACGAGCAGGTTGAGCTGTTGCAGCCGAAGACTGCAGACCCTGTGACATTATCTGTATTAGCCGTTCTTTAGCGACACAGCGTACCTCATCTGGCGGTAGCGACACTTCAATGCGTAGACCAACCCCCCATAGTAAAAGTAAATAACGTAAACGTTGTAGCCTGGCAGTGGGTCGCGCCTTAATCACGGTATGAGCATGCTGAGTATCTAATTTAACCGAGGATACAACCGCAACTGGATAGCCTTCTGGAAAGCGGCCTCCAAGGCCTGAGGTTACTAGTACGTCGCCGACACGGATATCAGTATTGCACGGTAGATGTTCAAGCTGTAGATCTTCGGTACATCCGTTACCTACTACTATTACCCTAATATCATTACGTAACACCTGAATTGGCAGTGCATGGGAAGAATCGCAAATTAGCAAGATACGACTAGTGAACTTATTGGTCGCAATCACCTGCCCTACTACTCCTTGGTCGCTAATAACTGGCTGGCCGATATATACCCCGTTATTCGATCCTTTATCAATAATAACTTGGTTACGGTATGGATCCGTCCTTAGGGAAATGACTTTAGTGACCATTTTACGCTCATCCTGACGCAGCGGAGATCTCAGTAGCTCACGTAGTCTGGTATTTTCCTTTTTGTACTGCCCCAGTAACAACTGTTCACTTTTTTTCAGTAGCAGCTCTTGGCGTAAAGCATGGTTTTCTAACTGAAGCTGGGTGTTAGTGCTAGTTGCTAACGTTTGTGATAAATTATCTAGCATCTGGCGTGTGCTATGAGCAAAAAAGTAAAACTTACTAACGACAATATCCATGTAGGTGCGAATGTTCACAAAAGTCTCTAGCCTACTATCGACCATGATAACAATCATGGCAATTATCATCGCCAGAAACAGTCGCAGCTGCAGTCTGTTGAAAATTCGCTTCATAAACAAGGAAGTCCTGTCCAGGACAGTTCATGTCAGCATTGACCTAGACAGGGTCTTCCTTCTTGAAATTTGAGGTCAGTTATTAGTTATTCTTCGCTGAATAAATCACCACCGTGCATATCGATCATTTCCAGCGCCTTACCACCGCCTCTGGCAACGCAAGTGAGAGGATCATCTGCCACAACAACAGGAATGCCTGTCTGTTCCATCAGTAGACGGTCTAAGTTACGCATCAGCGCACCGCCGCCAGTAAGCACCATACCGCGCTCAGAAATATCAGATGCAAGCTCCGGCGGGCACTGTTCTAGCGCTACCCTAACTGGACTAACAATACCTGTTAGTGTCTCCTGTAGCGCTTCTAGAATCTCATTGGAGTTCAAAGTGAAACTACGTGGTACTCCCTCAGCTAGATTACGACCACGTACCTCTATCTCCCGCAGTTCATCGTCGGGATAGGCAGCACCGATACTATGTTTAATTCGTTCCGCTGTAGCTTCACCAATCAGAGAGCCGTAGTTACGACGCACATAATTAATAATCGCTTCATCGAAGCGATCGCCGCCAACGCGTACAGAAGAAGAGTACACTACACCATTCAGCGAAATCACGGCTACTTCTGTGGTACCGCCGCCGATATCTACTACCATTGATCCCGTTGCTTCAAACACCGGCAGTCCGGCGCCGATTGCCGCCGCCATAGGCTCCTCAATCAAGAATACCTCGCGGGCTCCAGCCCCCTGGGCTGATTCACGGATAGCACGGCGTTCGACTTGGGTTGCCCCTACTGGAACACAGACTAGTACCCGCGGACTTGGACGCATGAAGCTATTACTATGAACTTGTTTGATAAAGTGCTGCAGCATTTTCTCCGTCACAAAAAAGTCTGCAATCACACCATCTTTCATCGGACGAATGGCGGCAATATTACCGGGCGTACGCCCCAGCATCTGTTTTGCTTCATGGCCAACGGCCGCTACGCATTTCGGCGTGCCAGCACGATCTTGACGAATCGCAACGACAGAAGGTGCATTAAGGACAATACCCTGTCCTTTGACATAAATAAGAGTATTGGCAGTACCGAGGTCAATGGATAAGTCATTAGAAAACATCCCTCGAAATTTTTTTAACATAAATGATATCCTACAAGTCATAGTGCCAAATCAAATTAGTAGTCTACTTCACTAACCACAAGGTGTAATACACATACAATGTGTTATTATAACTATAAATATTAGTAATATTATTATAAAAAATAAATATTGGTTATGGATTTTAGTCCAGAGAGGTGCGAAACTATTGCCTTTTTTGCGGTCAAACATAAATTGTACGTGAATATTAAAAAAACTTTGAGACTAATCTTGGTTCAAAACATGAATATTTTTTATACTTCGGCAATCTCATTGGCACAGTACTGTAGTAACGCACTTTTATTTAATTGAGTGTTATTTTCAAGCATTTTACGTTCTTTCTAGCTTTGACTAGAAAGATAAACTGTACTGATAAAAATATGGATACTAATTTAGTGTTAAAACTACCTTTGAGGATTAACAAATGTTTCAGCAAAAACGTGACAAATAATTTCACGTTAGTTATCTTCTACGGGGTATCGGAAATTGAAGCTAAATCGCCGTTTCATGGCTGATGAATTCCACATATTGCTTCTGAACGGTCCTAACCTAAATCTGCTAGGCAACCGTGAAGTGAACAAATTGAACAAATATGGCTGTACCACACTTGCTGAGATTATCATAGATATGATTAATCTTGCTGCAAGCCTTGGAGTAAAACTAAGTTATTTTCAGTCCAACGCAGAGCATACGTTAATCGATCATATACATATACATGAAGCTCGTGGTAATAAGGATTTGATCCTTATTAATGCGTTTACCCATACCAGCGTTGCCCTACGTGATGCTTTTTTAGCGGTAAATATTCCATTTATCGAAATTCATCTCTCCAATATATATGCGCGTGAGCCTTTTAGACATTATTCCTATTTGTCTGATATTGCTGTTGGCGTGATCTGCGGTTTCGGTGTTGATGGGTATAACTTTGCTTTACAGACTGCGGTAAAACTTCAGTCAAAATATTATTAATTAGAGTATGGAACTTCACTTATGGATATTCGTAAGATCAAGAAACTAATTGAACTGGTTGAAGAATCTAGCATTTCAGAGCTGAAAATATCTGAAGGTGAAGAATCGGTTCGTATCAGTCGTGCTACGGTACAATCGGCCTACCCAATGATACAGACTACTTATATCCCTGCGTCCCACCCGCAGTCAGGGGCTGTACATGACGCTCCTATCGAAACTGCTGCTGTGCCTATGAGCAGTCATATTGTGCGCTCACCAATGGTAGGAATTTTTTACCGCACGCCGAGTTCGGACACTAAAGCTTTCATAGAAGTAGGTCAGAAAGTCAACGTCGGCGACACTCTGTGCATCGTTGAAGCTATGAAAATAATGAATAGTATTCAATCAGATAAAGCAGGTGTAGTAAAAGCTATTTTACCAGATAACGGTCAACCGGTTGAATTCGACGAGCCACTAATTATCATCGAGTAACGAGGCGCCAAATGTTAGATAAAATTGTCATCGCAAACCGCGGTGAAATTGCGCTGCGTATCCTTCGCGCGTGCAAGGAGCTGAATATTCAAACAGTAGCTGTGCACTCTACCGCCGACCGTGATCTTAAACATGTGCTTTTAGCAGATGAAACTATCTGCATAGGCCCGCCGCCCTCGATAAAAAGTTATCTCAATATTCCTGCAATCATTTCTGCTGCGGAAATTACCGGTTCTACGGCTATTCATCCAGGATATGGATTCTTATCCGAGAACGCTGATTTTGCTGAGCAAGTTGAGCGTTCCGGATTTATTTTTATCGGCCCGAAAGCGGAAACTATTCGTCTGATGGGAGATAAAGTTTCCGCCATCAAAACAATGAAAAAAACCGGTATACCATGTGTACCAGGTTCAGATGGACCTGTCAGCGAAGATATGCAGAAAAACCACGCTCTTGCTAAGCTTATCGGCTATCCTGTAATCATTAAAGCTTCTGGAGGCGGGGGTGGACGTGGTATGCGTGTCGTGTACAATTATAAAGATCTAGAGTATTCCATATTAATTACTCGCGCAGAGGCAAAAGCTATGTTTAGCAACGATATAGTATATATGGAAAAGTATCTCGAGAATCCTCGCCATATCGAGATTCAGGTTCTTGCTGACAACCAAGGCAACGCTATCTATTTGGCGGAGCGTGACTGCTCAATGCAGCGCCGCCACCAGAAAGTTTTAGAAGAAGCACCCGCGCCGGGAATCACTGATGAGTTACGCCGCAATATCGGAGAACGTTGTGCTAAGGCTTGTGTTGAAATAGGCTATCGTGGCGCGGGTACTTTCGAATTCCTGTATGAAAAAGGTGAGTTCTTCTTTATCGAAATGAACACCCGTATCCAGGTTGAGCATCCGGTTACTGAAATGATAACCGGCATAGATATCATTAAAAAACAGTTACTAATCGCCTCAGGCCAGCCACTATCGATTACTCAAGATCAAATAAAGATATCCGGTCACGCTGTTGAGTGCCGTATTAACGCAGAAGATCCAAAGACTTTCTTGCCTAGTCCTGGCAAAATAACTCGTTTTCATGCTCCAAGCGGTTTCGGCGTTCGCTGGGAGTCGCATATTTATACCAGCTACTCGGTACCACCGTATTATGACTCTATGATTGGTAAACTGATTTGTTTTGGCGAGAACCGCAATGTAGCTATTTCGCGTATGAAAAATGCACTGACAGAGTTGATTATCGACAGTATAAAAACTAATATCGATCTGCAACTTAAAATAATTAATGATGATAACTTTCAGAAGGGGGGCACTAATATCCACTATTTGGAACAAAAACTAGGTATATAACAACTTAATATTGTCAAAAACTTAATTTAATTATATGTCTATCTTGTCTATTATCCTACTAAATTTACTAATAAGTACTATATCATAATACCCAATTTGGAATTTGCTTC
>NZ_NJPO01000068.1 GCF_002855795.1 Candidatus Palibaumannia cicadellinicola | reverse complement strand
TATACAATAAGTCGTTCTCCCTATACTTGTGATATAGAAATATTATTACGTACTATTAAGCAAGAAGCGGACTTATTATTATGGTCAGATGGAGTAATAGCTGGCTTACATAATTCACCAATACTATATATGTTAAAAGCAGCCCCTTTAACACTTTATGCATTAAAAAATGATATTTTGGCACGTGGATTATATAATTATTTTTCAACTGATATTTTCATAATTAGTTATACTGAATTTGTCAGTTTAACCGAAAAAAATCAACAACAGATAGCTTGGTAACATATAAATTAATGTTTATATATATAGTGTTTAGGATGAATATCAAATGGCAACAATTAATCAATTAGTACGGCATCCACGTAAAATAAAAGTAACAAAAAATAATGTTCCAGCGCTCGACCATTGTCCACAAAAACGTGGAGTATGTACTCGAGTATATACTACTACACCAAAAAAACCAAATTCAGCTTTACGTAAAGTTTGTCGTGTCCGTCTGACTAATGGTTTTGAAGTAACTTCTTATATAGGAGGAGAAGGTCATAATTTACAAGAACATTCGGTAATATTAATTCGTGGTGGTCGTGTAAAAGATCTTCCAGGTGTTCGTTATCATACTATTCGTGGTGCTCTTGATTGTTCCGGCGTAAAAGATCGAAAAAAAAGTCGTTCTAAATACGGCGTTAAAAAACAAAAAATTTAATTAAAACGGAGTATTTTTATGCCACGTCGGCGTATTATTGGTCAACGCAAAATACTACCAGATCCAAAGTTAAAATCAGAACTGTTAGCTAAATTTATTAATATTTTAATGAAAAATGGTAAAAAATCTATTGCTGAAACAATAGTATATACCGCGCTAGAGACTTTGGCTCAACGTTCTGGTAAAAGTTACTTAGAATCTTTTGAAATAGCATTAGATAATGTTCGTCCAATTATTGAGGTAAAATCTCGTAGAGTTGGTGGATCTACTTATCAAGTTCCTGTGGAAGTTCGTTCAGTTCGTCGTAATACATTAGCAATGCGTTGGATTATAGAAGCAGCTCGTAAACGAGGAGATCAATCTATGGCTATACGTTTAGCTAATGAACTATTTGATGCTGTAGAAAATAAAGGTGCTGCTGTGAAAAAACGTGAAGATGTTCATCGTATGGCTGATGCTAACAAAGCATTTGCTCATTATAGATGGTAAAAAATAGTTAATTAAACTTACTTAGTAAGTAACTTATTTTTAACTAATAGTTAAAAATATAACTGTTTTTAATATATTATATTAAGCGCTAATCATTGAGGATTAAAATGGCTCGGATAACACCTATTATATGTTACCGAAATATTGGTATTAGTGCACATATAGATGCAGGTAAAACCACTACAACTGAACGTATTTTATTTTATACTGGTGTAAATCATAAAATAGGTGAAGTTCATAATGGTGCAGCTACTATGGATTGGATGGCTCAAGAACAAGAACGAGGTATTACTATTACTTCTGCTGCGACTACTTGTTTTTGGTCCGGTATGGCAAAACAGTTTGTACCTCATCGTATTAATATTATTGATACACCTGGGCATGTTGATTTTACGATAGAAGTAGAACGTTCTATGCGTATATTAGATGGTGTCATAATGATTTATTGTGCTGTTGGAGGAGTACAACCACAGTCTGAAACTGTATGGCGTCAAGCAAATAAATATAAAGTTCCACGTATTGCGTTTGTAAATAAAATGGATCGTATAGGTGCCAATTATTTAAAAGTGGTTGAACAACTAAAAACTCGTCTAGCTGCTCAACCAGTACCCATTCAATTAGCAATTGGAGCTGAAGATAAATTCACTGGTATTGTTGATTTAGTGAAAATGAAGGCAATACATTGGAGCGAAGCAGATCAAGGTATAAACTTTACTTACGATGATATTCCTATTGAAATGCAAGATCAAGCAGAAAAATGGCATCAACATTTAGTTGAATCAGCTGTAGAAATATCAGAACCATTAATGGAAAAATACCTAAATGGTGAACAACTTTCAGAAGAAGAAATTAAATCTAGTTTACGTCAACGAGTGTTAAAAAATCAAATTATACTAGTAACTTGTGGTTCTGCTTTTAAAAATAAAGGTGTACAAGCATTATTAGATGCAGTCATAGACTATTTACCAGCTCCTACTGATATTACTACTTTTAATTATGTCCAAAATCAAATAGCAGTAGAAATATGTAACAAACGTCACTCTAATGATCAAGAACCATTTTCAGCACTAGCATTTAAAATTGCAACAGATCCATTTGTTGGTAACCTTACTTTTTTCAGAGTATACTCAGGAATGGTAAGTTCTGGGGATATAGTGCTTAACTCAGTAAAAGAAAAACGTGAACGTTTTGGTCGTATTGTACAAATGCATGCTAATAAACGTGAAGAAATAAAAGAAGTTAGAGCCGGTGATATTGCTGCAGCAATAGGTTTAAAAGATGTTACAACTGGAGATACTTTATGTGATCCCTCTGCTCCTATTATTCTAGAACGAATGGAATTTCCAGAACCAGTAATTTCTGTGGCTGTTGAACCTAAAACTAAAATAGATCAAGAAAAAATGGGGTTTGCTTTAGGTCGTCTTGCGCAAGAAGATCCTTCTTTTCACGTATGGACAGATGAAGAATCTGGTGAAACCATTATTGCTGGTATGGGTGAACTGCATCTCGAAATTTTAATTGATAGAATGCAGCGTGAATTTAATGTTACAGCTAATGTTGGTAAACCACAAGTTGCTTATCGCGAAACTATTCGTATAACGGTTGAACAAGAAGGTAAATTTGTACGTCAATCTGGTGGTCGTGGTCAATTTGGTCATGTATGGTTACGTATAGAACCAATAGAACCAGGAGGTAAAGGATATGAATTTATAAATAAAATTGTTGGGGGAGTTGTACCTAAAGAGTACTTACCAGCAATAGATAAAGGTATACAAGAGCAGCTGAAAAATGGGGTTTTAGCCGGTTATCCAATAGTAAATGTACGTGTTACTGCTTTTGATGGTTCTTATCACGAAGTAGATTCATCGGAAATGGCATTTAAACTTGCTAGTTCTATAGCTTTTAAAGAAGGTTTTATGAAAGCTAATCCAGTTATTCTAGAACCAATAATGAAAGTAGAAGTTGAAACACCTGAAGATTATATGGGTGATGTAATTGGTGATTTAAATAGACGTCGTGGTATAATTAATGGTATAGCAGAAACTGTTACTGGAAAAATTATTAGTGCACAAGTTCCTTTATCTGAAATGTTTAGTTATGCCACAGATTTACGGTCTCAAACTCAAGGTAGAGCCTCTTATTCCATGGAATTTATTAAGTATAATGAAGCACCAAACCATGTAGCACAAGCTATTATTGAAACACGTAAAAGAAAGTAAATAAAACTAAGGAAAATTTTAAATAAAAACAAAATACTATGCAGCTTATGTAAACACATTATTAATATATATTATAACATTATTATTATAATGTGTATGTGTATAGAGTTTAAGGAACATAACAGTGTCTAAAGAAAAATTTCAACGTACTAAACCACACATTAACGTAGGTACAATAGGCCACGTTGATCATGGTAAAACTACTTTAACAGCAGCAATTACTTCAGTTTTAGCTAAAAATTACGGAGGCAATGCGCTTGCTTTCGATGAAATTGATAATGCGCCAGAAGAAAAAGCACGTGGTATTACTATTAATACTTCTCATGTAGAGTATGATACTCAAACTCGTCATTATGCGCACGTTGACTGTCCGGGACATGCTGATTATATAAAAAATATGATTACCGGAGCAGCACAAATGGATGGAGCAATTTTAGTTGTTGCTGCAACTGATGGTCCAATGCCTCAGACACGAGAGCATATACTCTTAGCTCGCCAAGTAGGTGTACCATACATTATTGTCTTTATTAATAAATGCGATATGGTTGATGATGAAGAATTATTAGAATTAGTTGAAATAGAAGTACGAGAGTTACTTTCTCAATATGATTTTCCAGGAGATAAAACACCTGTAATACGTGGTTCCGCATTACAAGCTTTAGAAAAAAATGAAGCTTGGACATCAAAAATAATTGAATTATCCCAAGCATTAGATCGTTATATTCCTGAACCCCAACGGGCTATTGATAAGTCATTTTTATTACCCATTGAAGATGTATTTTCTATCTCTGGTCGTGGTACTGTAGTTACAGGTCGTATAGAACGAGGTATTTTAAAAGTTGGTGAAGAAGTAGAAATTATTGGAATTAAAGAAACTATAAAAACTACCTGTACAGGTGTTGAAATGTTTCGTAAATTATTAGATGAAGGACGTGCTGGTGAAAATATTGGTGTTTTACTACGGGGAATCAAACGTGATGATGTCGAACGTGGTCAAGTACTAGCTAAACCTGGATCAATAAAACCGCATACTAAGTTCACATCAGAAGTTTATATTCTAAATAAAGATGAAGGTGGACGTCATACTCCATTTTTTAAAGGTTATCGTCCACAATTTTACTTTCGTACTACCGATGTAACAGGTACTGTTGAATTACCAAAAGATGTTGAAATGGTAATGCCTGGCGATAATATAAAAATGATTGTTAATTTAATAGCCCCTATTGCAATGGATGAAGGATTAAGATTTGCTATCCGTGAAGGTGGCCATACGGTTGGAGCTGGAGTAGTAACTAATATTATTGACTAAATAAGTTTTCATTCATATGAACTATTCATATAAATAATAAAAATATTTATTTCAAATAAATTATAAATATTTATGCGTTTTAATAAA
>NZ_NJPO01000067.1 GCF_002855795.1 Candidatus Palibaumannia cicadellinicola | reverse complement strand
CCTTACCACCTACTTTAAAAATCAGAGGGAGGATAGAAGAGAGAGTAAAATTGAATTATTTTAGTATTAGTCATACGACTAGCAAAGTGAGTATAAGCGATACTTAAACTGAAACTAAAAATTAGTTAAGCATTTGGTGCGTCCGAGTGGACTTGAACCACCGACCCCCACCATGTCAAGATAGTGCTCTCACCAACTGAGCTACGGACGCATGGTATTGTTTGTACGTTACAGAATAATCTTAACCTGCTTACTTATAAAATAAGCGACAATAGTGTTTTTACACATTGTTCTTCGAAAGAGCAAGAAAATATCATATACTTCCTGAAGTCATAAATTTATTCAACCGATTTTTTTCGTTACTATATAACATTAAGTTTTGAATAGGTATTATTAATGTATGTTTACAGGTATTATTCAGACTATAGCGCCCATTATCGCTATAACTGAAACCAATCATTTTCGTACTCATCAAATAAAATTGCCAGATCATTTGTTACAAGGATTAACTAACGGCGCATCGGTAGCTCACAATGGTTGCTGCTTAACAGTAACTCATATTGACGGGAACTTAGTAAGTTTTGATCTCATAAAAGAAACTCTAAAACAGACTAATTTAGGCGCATTACAGGTAGGTGATAAGATCAATATTGAGCGTGCTGCTCGTATTAATGCTGAAATAGGTGGCCACTTTATGTCCGGACATATTATCGGTACCGCCGAGTTGATAAAAATTACCGCATCGGAGAACACCCGTAAAATTTGGTGTAGATTAGCTAATCATCAACTAAAAAAATATATTTTATATAAAAATTATATTGGTGTAGATGGCATTAGTTTGACAGTAGGAGAAGTAGCAGATCATATATTTTGTCTCCATTTAATTCCGGAAACTATTGCCCGCACGACGTTGGGTCAAAAGCTGATCAAAGCAACAGTGAACATTGAAATTGATCAACAAACGCAAGCAACTGTAGATACAGTTGAGAGATTTTTGGTGGCGCGCGAGGTCAACAGATCCCCGTAGATTGATATTGTCATGTACATTAAGGTAATTGGTAATAAGCTAGAAAAAAACAGCTGATTCATGTTATTGATAAGTAGAAAG
>NZ_NJPO01000066.1 GCF_002855795.1 Candidatus Palibaumannia cicadellinicola | reverse complement strand
AATAAATAGTATTTTCGTAAATGGTAGTTAAGCTAACTATAAATTATAGGAAATCATAAATAATGACTACTGTAAATAAGCTTTATTTAAAAGCAACCTCTTATCTGTTAATGTTTTTATGTATCGCGACCATAATACCTTTACATTTGTTTCCTTGTTTTATCGCTGGTTTTCTAGCCTATGAAGTTATTATTTCACTGACTCCTTGGTTCGAGCGTCTGGTAGGTATAGGTTGGGCGCGTTGGGTTATAGTTACCCTTATTGCCATTTTTGTAGTAATTGCTATGACGTTAGGCATAATAAGACTCTTAAGCTTCTTAACATCAGATATCCAACACGGTATTGACATTATTGCGGAAACTAACCGAATTTTTTCTAATGTTAAAAATCGTATCCCAGACTTTTTATCACCATTATTTTTACCCCAAAGTGCAGAAGAACTTAAAGATAAACTTCTTAACTTAATTGAATCTAACCTAATTATTATTCGTAATATGGGTAGTACTTTCCTACATGGAATAATAACAATATTTATTGGGCTGATTATCGGTGCCGTAATTTCGTTGAATAAACCATCAAGTAGTAGTACTTATTTTACTCATCAGTTATTAGCTCGTTTGCATTATCTTTCCCAAGCGTTTCGTCATATTGTGTTTGCTCAAATCAAAGTATCTTTAGTAAATACTTTACTTACATCTATGATAATACTAATCAGTTTACCTTTTTTCGGCATCAATTTGCCATTAGGTAAGACACTTATTGTCTTAACTTTTATTTTTGGTTTATTACCTATTATTGGTAATTTAATTTCTAATTTTATGATTATTATTTCTGCATTTTCTGTCTCTTTGACAGTAGGTGGATTTATGATGATATACTTAATATTTATCCATAAGTTGGAATATGTTATCAATGCAGAAATAATGGGTAATAGTATTCAGGCTAAATCTTGGGAACTACTACTTGCGATGCTTATCTCTGAAGCAGCCTTCGGTATAGAAGGCTTAGTTGCAGCGCCTATTTATTATGCTTATCTTAAAAATGAATTACGTGCGCACAAATTAATCTAATTGGTTAATAAGATATTAATAATTATATATCGAGATTAGTAACTTTTAGTGCATTCTCTTCAATAAATGTACGCCGCGGTTCTACGGCATCGCCCATTAGGGTAGTAAAAAGATGATCGGCATTAATTGCATCTTTCACTGTTACGCGTAGTATATTCCGGCTTTCTGGATTCATAGTAGTTTCCCATAATTGCTCGGGGTTCATTTCTCCCAAACCTTTATAACGCTGAACTGTAAGACCACGACATGATTCTTTTACTAACCATTTTACTGCTTGTTCAAAAGTGCTAACCAACTGACGACGTTCACCACGCTCAATATAAGTTTCTGACTTAATTAAATTGTGTAATTTTACTCCTAGTAGAGCTAATTGACGATATTCACTACAATGTATAAAATCTAAATCTAGTAAATAATTAGTTTCTATACCGTAAGTTCGTATCCATAGTCGAGGCTCAAATAGCTGACGTTCGTTTTCTTCTACTTCAAAACGATAACTCATACCATGCTTATTTTGCTCATTAAGTACTTTAGATAATGATGCTATCCAGTTTGTCACAAAAGTAGCATTTTTCATTTTGTTTTCTGTAAGCATAGGATGATAAATTAATTGTTTTAGTAATGTATGCGGAAATCTACGCTTCATGCGATTTATAATCTTTTGTACAACATAATACTCTATTACCAGTGCTTCTAGCGCTTGGCCAGATAAAATATATGTACTTAAATGTAATTTAGCACCTTCCATAGCTAGTGATATTTGGTATTGATTCATAGCATCGTCATCTTTAATATACTGCTCTTGTTTACCTTTTTTTACCTTATATAGCGGGGGTTGAGCGATAAAAATATGCCCATTATTAATTATTTCAGGCATATGACGATAAAAAAAAGTTAATAATAAAGTACGAATATGAGAGCCATCAACATCAGCATCAGTCATAATAATAATAGTATGATAACGTAGCTTATCAGAATTATATTCATCTTTCCCGATGCCGCAACCAAGTGCAGTAATTAATGCAGCGACTTCATTAGAAGTTAGCATTTTCTCAAAACGAGCCTTTTCAACGTTAAGTATTTTACCTTTGAGCGGTAGGATAGCTTGATTTTTACGATTACGACCTTGTTTAGCAGAACCACCTGCAGAGTCACCTTCAACTAAATATAGTTCAGATAAGGCAGGGTCACGTTCCTGACAGTCGGCAAGTTTACCTGGTAAACCCGCTAAATCTAATGCTCCTTTACGTTTAGTTATTTCTCGTACTTTGCGTGCTGCTTCGCGAGCCCGGGCAGCTTCAATAATTTTACTAACTATAATTTTAGCATCGTTAGGATATTCTAGTAAATATTCAACTAGTCGTTCGTTCATCAACGATTCGACTACTGCTTTAACTTTCGAAGATACTAGTTTGTCTTTAGTCTGAGAAGAAAACTTGGGATCTGGTACCTTAACTGATAGTATAGCGATTAAACCTTCACGAGCGTCTTCGCCAGTTACGATAATTTTTGTTTTTTTATTGTAACCTTCTTTATCAATATAAGAGTTGAGGGTACGAGTCATAGCTGCACGAAAACCAGCTAAATGAGTACCACCACTTTGCTGTGGAATATTATTCGTAAAACATAAAATTTTTTCTTGAAAACTATTATTCCACTGCATAGCTATTTCTACATTTATACTATCTTTTTCGGTAGAAAAAGAAAAAATATTAGTATGAATTGGTGTTTTATTATGATTAAGATATTTAATAAAAGCTTTAATACCACCTTGATAATGAAAATTATCTTCTTTAGAGTAACGTAAGTCATGCAAGCGAATATAAATGCTAGAGTTAAGAAAAGATAGTTCACGTAAACGTTTTGCTAAAATATCGTATTGGAATACTTTATAATTAGTAAATATTTGAAAATTAGGCCAGAAGCGTATAGTTGTACCAGTATATGTGGTTTGTCCTACCACAGTTAATGGATATTTCGGTACGCCAGAGTAATAAATTTGTTTATGTATTTTGCCTTCACGTTGTATTATAAGCTCAAGTTTTTCTGATAGTGCATTTACTACAGAGATTCCTACCCCATGCAAGCCTCCCGATACTTTATAAGAGTTATCGTCAAATTTACCACCTGCGTGTAATACTGTCATTATTACTTCTGCGGCAGATATTCCTTCTTCGGCGTGAATATCTGTAGGAATACCTCGTCCATTATCTTGGACAGAAACAGAATTATCTTCGTGAAGAGTTACTACTATTTCTTTGCAATATCCTGCAAGAGCTTCGTCAATTGCATTATCTACCACTTCAAATACCATATGATGTAAACCAGTACCATCATCGGTATCACCAATATACATTCCTGGACGTTTACGTACAGCATCTAGTCCTTTTAACACTTTAATACTTGAGGAATCATAATAATGAGACATTAATATTTTCCTATTATTGAATACTTCAGATCAAAAACGTTTTTGGTTATTTTATACTAAATTAGTATAGAGTATTT
>NZ_NJPO01000065.1 GCF_002855795.1 Candidatus Palibaumannia cicadellinicola | reverse complement strand
AATATATTATGCTTATATACCATATAATAAAATAATATTAGTTATCAGTGTAACAAAAAAATAATTATAGATAATGAGATGATATTAAAGTACTAAAATTTGTAAATTAATGTAAATTTACATTATAATATAATATAAATATAATTATTAATTTTAATATTTTAACATTATTAATATTAAATTTTTGCTTTAATAGCTGAATACTAAGGTAGGATATTATTTATGCGTACTATATATTGCGGGCAGCTAAATACATCATATGTTGGGCAAGAAGTTACTTTATGTGGTTGGGTTTATAGCTATAGAAACCTTGGTAAGTTAATTTTTATTGAAATGAACGACCGAGAAGGACTAGTACAAGTTATTTTTGATTCTACTCATTCAATTGTTTTTTCCCACGCAGCTAAACTACGAAATAATTTTTGCTTACAAATTATAGGTATAGTACGGATGCGTCCGTCCCATCAAATAAACTCTCATATGATGACCGGAGAGATAGAAGTTTTAGCAACAAGCTTGACTATTATTAATAGTTCCAAACCACTACCGCTAGATACTCACAAACATAATTCTGAAGAACAACGCTTAAAGTTTCGTTATCTTGACCTACGACGACCGGAAATGGCGCAGCGGATAAAAGTACGCGCACATATAACTAGCTTTGTCCGACGCTTTATGGAACAAAAAGGTTTTTTAGATATTGAAACACCAATGCTAACAAAAGCAACACCAGAAGGTGCTCGTGATTACTTAGTACCAAGCCGAGTTCATAAAGGAAAATTTTACGCATTACCGCAATCACCACAATTATTTAAGCAATTATTAATGATGTCTGGTTTCGATCGCTATTACCAGATCGTCAAATGCTTTCGTGATGAAGATCTACGAGCTGATAGACAACCTGAATTTACCCAAATAGATGTAGAAACGTCATTTATGACAGCATCAGAAGTCTGTGATGTCATGGAGGATTTAATCCGTTCTCTGTGGTATGAAATAGAAGGAGTAGAATTAGAAAAATTTACACACATGAGTTATACAGAAGCTATGCGTCGTTTTGGCTCTGATAAACCAGATTTACGAAATACTATAGAAATAGTTGACATAGCAGATTTAGTAAAACAAATAGCATTTCCTATTTTTGCTTCTTCTGCTAACGATAGTAAAAATCGTGTAGTAGCACTACGAGTACCGGGAGGCGCTAAGCTCAACCGTAAGCAGATCGATGAATACGATTCATATGTTAAAAAATACGGTGTCAAAAATCTAGTATGGATGAAAATGGATCAACAGACGATTGGTACAGAAGAAATACAAAGCCCTATAAGACAATTTCTTGCTCCAGAAGTTATTGCTGCAATTTGTGCCCGTACCGGAGCTTGCGATGGAGATATTTTGTTCTTTGGCGCTGACCATGCTAAAGTGATTAATGATGCTATGGGTGCTTTGAGATTAAAGCTAGGTAGTGATTTAAAGTTAAACAATAAATCTCGCTGGGCTCCACTATGGATAATAGATTTTCCTATGTTTGAAACAGATAATCAAGGTAATTTAATTACTGTACATCATCCATTTACGGCACCTAAAAACATTGAAGTAGAAACTTTAGCTCTTTCTCCGTTAACTGTAGTAGCTAATGCTTACGATATGGTAATAAATGGGTATGAAGTTGGTAGTGGTTCAGTACGAATTCATAGTCATGAAATACAACAAAAGATTTTTAGTATTTTAGGTATGACTTTAAACGAGCAACGTGACAAATTTGGCTTTTTACTTAATGCACTCAAATATGGTACCCCCCCCCATGCTGGTTTTGCTTTTGGTCTGGATCGGCTTGTTATGCTACTCACTGGCACTAATAATATTCGTGATGTTATAGCTTTTCCAAAAAGTGCTGCAGCAGCAGATCTCATGATAGAAGCACCAAGCTTTAGTAATACTACTACACTAACAGAATTAGCCCTTGCTATTGTTAGTAATAAATCCAATGAAAATTTTTAATTAAATGGCTATTTAAGATAACTATTGAAATAAAAAATACTA
>NZ_NJPO01000064.1 GCF_002855795.1 Candidatus Palibaumannia cicadellinicola | reverse complement strand
AAATATTTTTTGTGCTAATAATAAGCTATCAGTAATTTGACAAATAGTATTAATATTATCAATTTTATGATTGATCATTTTTAATTCATTATTTATAAAACCAATATCAAATGGTGCGTTATGTATAATTAATTCACTATTATAGATAAAATCAAGAAAGACTTGAGTGACTTGTGCAAAAGTGGGTTTATCTTCTAAAAATTCATTATTTATACCATGAATCTTAAATGCATCTTGATCTATGAAACGTTCGGGTTTAAGATAAGTATGAAAGTACTTTCCAGTAACACGACGATTAATTACTTCTACCGCACCAATTTCAATAATTCTATGTCCTTTGTAAGGTACATCTACCTGATTTATTCCTGTTGTTTCTGTATCTAAAAAAATTTGTCGTATAATCTTACTACTCATAAGATTCCTTTATGTAAAATACATATTAAATAGAATTTTTATATATTATTTATAAATATGCGTAAACAAATAGAAATTTTTACAGATGGTTCATGTCTTGGTAATCCTGGTCCTGGTGGATATGGTGTTATATTACGTTATAAACAATATGAAAAAGAATACAGTGCTGGATTCCGATTAACTACTAATAATCGGATGGAGTTAATGGCTACAATAATAGCTTTAGAGTTGTTAAAAAATCCTTGTGAAGTAATAATTTCTATCGATAGTAAGTATGTTTATCAAGGTATATATCAATGGATTTTTAATTGGAAAAAGTATAGTTGGAAAAACGCTAAAAAAAAAACATAAAAAACATAGACTTATGGCAGCGATTAGAAATTGTTAGTCATCTACATGTACTAAGTTGGCGTTGGGTTAAAAGTCATACTGGTCATCCTGAAAATGAACGGTGTGATGCACTTGCGCGTATCGCAGCTAAGCATCCATTATTAGAAG
This sequence comes from Candidatus Palibaumannia cicadellinicola, assembly GCF_002855795.1. Taxonomy (GTDB): domain Bacteria; phylum Pseudomonadota; class Gammaproteobacteria; order Enterobacterales; family Enterobacteriaceae; genus Baumannia; species Baumannia cicadellinicola_C. The sequence continues at coordinate 136 of NZ_NJPO01000064.1, read as the reverse complement.
ACTTTGGGTATCAAGTTAATACTTAAATATTGTTTGTAAACTATTGTTTACCGTACTATTACAAATAGTGGGGTTGCAGAGTAGTTGTTACTTGATGTTTTAATAACGTTAAGTGTAAAGGAATTGTACGTTTACG
>NZ_NJPO01000063.1 GCF_002855795.1 Candidatus Palibaumannia cicadellinicola | reverse complement strand
AAAACATAAATAAGCAAAGATTAGACTGAGCTCAAATCTACTCATAAGTAATAATAAGTCATAGGAAACTAGATAATGACGCCAATAATAAAAAAAATACAGCAACAAATAGCAGAAAACCCGATTCTTCTATATATGAAAGGTTCACCAAGATTACCCAGCTGCGGTTTTTCCGCTAAAGTAGTACAAGCGCTATCTGCCTGTGGCGAACATTTTGCTTATATTGATGTATTGACCAATCCGGATATCCGCGCTGAGCTACCGAAATTGGCAAACTGGCCTACTTACCCTCAATTATGGGTAAACGGTGAGTTGATAGGCGGCTGTGATATCGTAATGGAAATGTATCAGCGTGGCGAATTACAGCAGCTTCTTAAGAAGACCGTGGAGAAAGATAATTACAGCCAATAACTCACTATATTCGTCAAATATCACACTTTATGGAAACAAGTAGTACTAATATCCGTCCAGCCGCCTAATCGTTTCCAGCGGTTGACTAGTTCGCAGAATAGTTCTGCAGTGCGCTCAGTATCGTACAGCGCTGAATGTGCTTCACTGTTATTAAAAGTAATACCTGCAGTAATACAAGCTTTTGCTAGTACTGTCTGACCAAGAACTAAGCCGCTGAGAGCTGCTGTATCAAAAGTAGCAAACGGATGAAAAGGATTACGCTTTAGCCTAGTGCGGCTAGCTGCTGCCATCAGGAACCCGTGGTCAAAAGCTGCATTGTGCGCGACAATAATTGCCCGGTGACATTCTTGATCTTTAATCCCTTTACGTACCATTTTAAAAATCTCATATAACGCTTCATGTTCAGTAACAGCCCCGCGCAAGGGATTGTCTGGATCAATCCTGTTAAACATAAGTGCTTCTGGTTGTAAAATAGCACCAGGAAAAGGCTCGACATGAAAATGTAAAGTTTTGTCTGCTGTTAACCAACCTTTATCGTCCATTTTAATGGTTACGGCTGCAATTTCTAGTAAAGCATCGGTACCAGCATTAAAACCAGCAGTTTCCACATCAATTACTACCGGATAAAAACCGCGAAATCTGGCCCGGAGGGCGTTTACTTCGTATTTTTCGGCCATGCTTATTCTTAATTGTTAGCAAATACAGTTATTATTATGGCAAATTTTACTACGTATTGCATCGTTAGTTACTTGTTTATAAGCAATAGCTGGTCGCGGCCAAATACATTGGTAATCTATAAAGTATTATATATTTATTCTGATTAATTAAAATTTAACATATGGTTAAATAAATTATATGTTTGTATAAAATATAAATTAACAATAAACTACTTATGTTGCAATAATAGTGTTACAGTTATAAATATTATTTCCGCAGTAGACTGTGCTAGTTACGGTGAGATTGATTTATTGCCTGTAAATATTATTTAACATATGTTGTAATGTAACATACTATTTATAGTATAATTCAGGAAAATGACTTTTTCATCTTCATCAGTATCTGCAACATGCTTATATACTGGTATGTATATCTCTTTGTCATATTATCCTTCATCCTAATGGATGAAGGATAATTGAGGGAGTAAGCTTAACTAGCTTAAATTATAAGGAGAGAAAATTGGAATCGCCATTAGGATCTGATTTAGCGCGACTTGTTAGAGTCTGGCGCGCTTTAATTGACCACCGTTTAAAACCTTTAGAACTAACACAAACGCATTGGATAACATTGCATAATATTTGTCAGTTACCTCCTGAACAGTCGCAGATTCAGTTAGCAAAAGCTATCGGTATCGAACAGCCGTCCTTAGTACGAACGCTAGATCAACTAGAAGAAAAAGGACTGATAACCCGGCAGACCTGCGCCAACGATCGGCGGGCAAAGAGGATAAAACTGACGGAAGCAGCAAAACCTATTATTAAAGAAGTTAACGATGTTATCGATGGTACACGAGATGAAATCCTAAATGGCATTAGCGAAGAGGAGATTAGTTTGTTAAGTAATATGATTACTAAACTTGAGAAAAATATTCTCGAACTTTATAACAAGTCTTAGCTAACGTTCATAGTAAAGAGCGATAAAAAAAACCGACCTACTTCAGGCCGGTTTTTGTCTATCATTTTATGAGATTTATTTGGTTTTCAACA
>NZ_NJPO01000062.1 GCF_002855795.1 Candidatus Palibaumannia cicadellinicola | reverse complement strand
CTTTTTGCCATATTTAAATAACACTCAATATGCGGGCAGGGTCAAAGCGTGATGAAAAACTATGTCTGTTGTTTACTTGATTATCATCATGAGCACTTTTCTAGATTCCGGTGACGAGACTGAACATTTTTTCCGCGTGAGCGAAAATAATCTGCTAATTGTTCGGCAATATATACCGAACGATGTTTACCACCAGTACAACCTATTGCAACTGTCAGATAACTACGGTTATTGGTTTCTAACATCGGTAGCCATAGTTCGAGATAGCTACTAGTTTGGGAAATAAAATTATGCACTTCAGTAGGGCGGTCCAGAAATGCTACTACTGGTTGGTCCAAACCGATCATTTGTCTTAATTTTGGATCCCAGTGAGGATTTGGTAAAAAACGTACGTCAAAAACGTAGTCAGCATCAATAGGAATACCGTGTTTGTAACCAAAGGATTCAAAGACTATAGTTAGCTCTCGTTCTCGTTTACCTAAAATACGGGTACGCAACATTTCAGCTAGTTCATGTACCGACATATCAGAGGTATCTATAAAAAGATCTGCCCGTGAGCGCAATGGTTCTAGTAGTATCTTCTCTTCATCAATAGCACTTTCCAACGAAAGGTTGCGATTAGAGAGAGGGTGTCGCCGTCGCGTATCACTGTAGCGACGAATCAAGGTATGACGTTCTGCATCTAGGAATAAAATTTGTGGAAGAAACGCCTGCAATAAAAATAAATTATTCATGGTAGTTTCAAAAACTTCCGGCTCAGTAGGCATATTACGTACATCAAGACTTACTGCGGCGGAAATATTGCTATCCGCTAAGGTACTAGCTAGTTGCGGTAGCAACATTACTGGTAGATTATCGACACAATAAAAGCCCATATCTTCCAGCGCGCGTAACGCAACAGATTTTCCCGAACCAGATCGACCGCTGACAATTATCAGCACCATGACGAGAAACCTCTCTTGCTTGTGGCTTCCTTAGACTGTTCTGTTAGCCAATTGTAATAGCAAGACCTATGCTGGTACTTACCCCAGTAAAAAGGGGTGACGTGACGTCAACAGAGTTTATTTATTTTTATTATAGCGCTCAGGCTGTGTTCTACGCAAAAAAGTATTTCTACATCTTGACTAGTTGACTAGCAGGTAT
>NZ_NJPO01000061.1 GCF_002855795.1 Candidatus Palibaumannia cicadellinicola | reverse complement strand
CCCGTGAATCCCAACTGTTCGGTGGTGGTAGCTTTCACATTGATATCATCTATGTGACAATGGAGATCTTCTGCCAGATAGAGACGCATTTGCTGAATATACGGAGATATTTTAGGATACTGGGCAATCAGCGTGATATCTAAATTACCAAGACGGTAGTTTTTAGCAATAATACGTCGCCAGGCGTAGCGCAGTAACTTACGGCTATCAGCACCCCTGAATATTGGATCTGTATCTGGGAATAGTTGACCGATATCGCCTAGTGCTGCGGCGCCAAGTAAGGCGTCAGTAGCAGCGTGTAGCGCAACGTCACCATCAGAATGGGATCGTAACCCTTGCGGAAAGGGAATGTGGACACCCCCTATAATAAGCTTGCTTTCTCCGCCGAATTGATGAACATCAAAACCATGACCGATACGCATTGACACTCTCTTTTAGTAAGCTAATTGAGATAAATAAAAACTTGCCAGCAACAGATCTTCTGGCCAAGTCACTTTGATATTATCCGCTCTACCAGGCACTAATAAAGGCTGGTATCCGCAATACTCTAGTGCCGAAGACTCATCAGTCAAGGTTACTCCTTCTTTTAGCGCTCGATTCAGACAACTTTTCAGTAATTCCAGCATGAATAACTGTGGTGTTAGCGCATGCCACAAATCCGTCCGCTCTACAGTGTGAGCTATCGTTTCCGTGCCGTTGCAGGCACGCTTCATAGTATCGCGCACTGGCGTTGCTAAGATACCTCCCACTGTAGAACGTGCTGTAACAGTGAGCAGGCATAGCAGATCGTCCTGATGTAAGCATGGGCGTACCGCATCGTGAACTAGTACCCAGGATGCCCGCTTTACATGGTGTAGTGCTACCATTACCGAATGGGACCGTTCGCTACCACCCGTAACAGCTCTTACCCGCTGTTCATAGGCAACCGGCAACTGATAAAACCACCGGTCGTCGGGACTGATGGCAACAATCACTTGACGGATGCAAGGCTGACGTAATAACGCGTATATTGCAAGTTCTAGCAGGGTGTTTTCGCCAATAGTGAGATATTGCTTTGGCAATGGGTTTTGCATACGGCGACCTATTCCTGCAGCAGGCAAAATTGCTACTACATTAGGTAAGGTCATAATTTATTTTCTCTTTGGGATTGTGCCATCGGTTGTTGGTTGTAGTCTTGGCACTAACCGATAGAAAGTCTCGCCAGGCTTAATCATATCTAGCTCATTACGTGAGCGTTCTTCTATCGCATCTTGGCCATCATTTAAATCATAAACTTCAGCAAATAGCTGAGCATTACGCGTCTTCAGTTTAGCGTTATTGTTGTTTTCCGTAACGATATTACTATTAATGCGAACTAGATTAATGATACCGTTCTTACCCAGCCAAAGAGAATATTGTAGCCAGATAAAAAGCACTAATAGTAGCAGCGCTAATTTATTCATTTTCCGGCCTCCCATTTAACCTATGGAAACCAGTCACATTAATCTTCTGATAATATCATTTGCAGCTAGGCAGCTCCATACATGCGACAAATAGCGGCCCAAAATGTTTGGCTATCTTACTACTTTTAGTGATAATATTTGTTCTGGGACCCAGCAATAGTTAAGATTTAAAATGCATCATACATAATAATCATAAGTTAATAATTATGCGTTCATTGAGCAGTTCTAATAATCTAGTTGTTAACTCTGTTATTAATTGTGTGCCATTTAGATGTATCTCTGGTTGCTGCGGTGGCTGATAAATAGAATCTATACCGGTAAAATTGTGTAATTTACCGCGTCGTACTTGATTATACAACCCTTTAGGATCACGTGCTTGACAAATAGTTAATGGGGTATCTACGAAAACTTCGATAAATCTACCTACTGGTAGCATATCACGTACCATCTGCCGCTCCCTACAGTGAGGTGAAATTAAAGCACTTAGTACTATGAGTCCTGCATCTAGCATCAGCCTAGCTACCTCGCCAACCCGGCGGATATTCTCGCGCCGGTCATCATCGCTGAAGCCTAGATCGCGACAGAGACCATGACGTACATTATCACCATCAAGCAGGTAAGTACTTACCCCCTTGCTATACAGCGTTTGTTCTAGCGCGCTTGCCAGCGTAGATTTACCTGCGCCGGACAGACCAGTGAACCACAATACTGCACTACGGTGCTTATGTAGTCGTTCTCGGTCCGCACGCTGTACCGGATGCATGTGCCAAACAACATTGTCATCATTAGGTTGCTGGTAGCGGCCGGTCATTATTGACCTCCCAGTAAATCGCGTACGCCCCAGTGCGGAAAGTGTTGACGCAGCAGCGCATTAAACTCTAGCTCAAATTTGCTGTAGGTATTTGATTGTCGGTAAACGTCTTGTAACGGCTGGCAAACCATACCAGCACCTACGGTTACGTTAGTGAGCCGGTCGATAAATATCATCCCACCTGTGATTGGGTTATTGGTATATTTCTCTAGCATCATCGGCTCATCGAATTCTAGTTTTACTATTCCAATGCTATTTAGGGGTAAATTATCCGCCACACGTCGTTTTAAGGTATTTATATCGACCTGATATTGGACATGATCAACCCGTGCAATAGTTTTCTTACCTGCAATCTTTATGTCGTAGCTCTGACCAGCTACTAGCGGCTTATCAGTCATCCATACCACATCAACCTGTGCGTGTTGTACTACGGGTAGCACTGTGTCGCAGTCCACCAGTAAATCTCCGCGGCTAACATCCACGGCGTCTGTCAATACCAACGTCACCGCTTCTCCCGTCCAGGCTTCTGTTTTATCACCGTCAAAAGTTACGATACGATTAATCGTGGAGGTAATATTAGACGGTAAAACTTTTATGGGTTGCCCTACCCGCAGTACGCCCGAAGCAACTGTTCCACTATAACCACGGAAATCTAGATTCGGGCGGTTAACGTACTGTACCGGAAAACGTACTTGCTGCTGTTCATGAAGATTCATTACTTCTACCGTTTCTAGTATATCTAACAATGTTGGGCCGCTGTACCAAGACATAGATACTGTAGGATGAACAACGTTATCACCTCCTAGCGCTGATAACGGTACGAATTTTATATCTAAATTACCTGGCAATTGCCTAGATAATGTTAGGTAATCTTGCTTAATCTTAGAAAACACCGCCTGATCGTAGTTTACTAAATCCATTTTATTTACCGCTACTACCAGATGACATATACCTAGCAAGGTGCTGATGAAGCTATGTCGCCGTGTTTGATCTAGCATGCCTTTACGTGCATCGATTAGTAAGATAGCTAAATCAGAAGTTGAAGCACCAGTGGTCATATTACGGGTGTATTGCTCATGTCCAGGAGTGTCCGCAATAATAAATTTGCGCTTATCCGTAGCAAAATAGCGGTAGGCGACATCAATTGTAATACCTTGTTCACGTTCGGCCTGCAAACCATCCACCAGTAACGCAAAATCTAATTCTTCGCCTTGGGTACCGATACGTTTGCTGTCTGTGTATAGAGTTGATAGTTGATCTTCGTAAATCTGCTGGGTGTCGTGCAGCAAGCGACCAATCAAGGTACTTTTGCCGTCATCTACGCTGCCACACGTGATAAAACGCAGCAAACTTTTATTTTGCTGGAAGTGCAGGTATCTTTCTAGACCACCTTGCTCAGCAATCTTTTGGGCTATAGTAGTATTTTTCATTTCGATGGCTTCTTAAAAATAACCTTGACGCTTTTTCATTTCCATCGAACCAGATTGATCACTATCGATCATCCTGCCCTGACGTTCGCTGGTGGTCGATACGAGCATCTCTTTGATAATATCAGGTACCGTTTGCGCCTTTGACTCCACTGCGCTAGTTAACGGCCAGCAACCTAGAGTACGAAAACGCACCATACGCTGGCCGATTATTTCACCAGGCTGTAGGTCAATACGATCGTCGTCTATCATCATCAGCATGCCATGGCGTTCTAGTACAGGCCGCTCCTTAGCGAAGTATAGCGGTACTATTTCTAGTTTTTCTAGTAAAATATATTGCCAAATATCCAGTTCAGTCCAGTTAGAAAGCGGGAAAACGCGGATACTCTCACCTTGATTGATCTGTCCGTTATAGTTATGCCATAGTTCTGGACGCTGATTCTTTGGGTCCCAACGATGAAAACGATCTCGAAACGAGTAAATACGTTCTTTAGCACGAGATTTCTCCTCGTCGCGACGGGCACCGCCGAACGCAGCATCGAAACGGTATTTATTCATAGCCTGCTTAAGACCTTCGGTTTTCATAATATCGGTATGTTTGGCACTACCGTGTACAAAGGGATTAATTCCCATAGCTTTACCTTCTAAGTTTTTATGTACTAGGAGCTCAAAACCATAGGCTTTAGCAGTATTATCGCGGAACTCGTACATTTCACGGAACTTCCAACCGGTATCCACATGTAGCAACGGGAACGGTAGCTTGCCAGGGTAGAAAGCCTTGCGTGCTAGATGTAGCATGACAGAAGAGTCTTTACCGATGGAATACATCATCACAGGATTGCTGAATTCAGCGACTACTTCACGGAAGATATGAATGCTTTCCGCCTCCAGTTGCCGCAAATATGTCAAATGTTGTTGCTCCATAATTGATATCCTTAAACCAGATTTACTACCCGCGCAGCTAGTTTTTTTCTTTTGCGCTGTTACATTATCTTGACCAAACCAATTGATTTCATGGTAAAGGGTCACCACTTCGCCGATAACGAGCAGCGCAGGAGGGAGCGCCTGTAGAGCTAACGTTTCCAACTGCTCTAGTGTACCAATCAGAACTTTCTGATCTTTATGGGTACCACGACTTATTACTGCAACCGGTGTCTGCGGCGCACGGCCGTAGGCTACTAGCTGACGATTTATTACCGCGGCTTTCATCACACCCATATAAATTACTAAAGTTTGATCGCCGCGCGCCAACGACGGCCAGTGAAACAAATCGCAACCGGCACGCATCTGACCTGTGATTAAAGTGATACTCTGGGCATACTCGCGGTGAGTCAACGGAATGCCTGCATAGGCCGTTGCGCCTGCGGCGGCAGTAATGCCGGGTACTACCTGAAACGGAATACCGGCTGCCGCCACTTCCTGCAGCTCTTCGCCACCGCGACCAAAGATAAATGGGTCGCCACCTTTTAGCCGTACTACATTTTTTCCCTGCTGTGCCAACTTTACTAACAAGCTGTTAATCTCCGCCTGCGACATAGAATGTTCACCGGCTCGCTTGCCCACGCAGACTAGATCAGCATCGCGGCGTACTAAATCTATAATTTCTGGGCTGACTAGATAGTCATATAACACCACGTCTGCCTGCTGCATGAGTTGCAGTCCGCGTAAAGTAAGCAGCCCGCTATCGCCCGGACCAGCACCTACTAAAGCTACTTTTCCACTTGACGACAGGCAGTTGTTGTGTAACTGATACTCGAGCTCTTGCTCCGCCTGTTCAAACTTACCTTGAGCGACCATATTGGCAAAACGACCATTAAATGCTTTTTCCCAGAAGCTCCGGCGCTCCGTCATGTTGCAGATATACTTTTTGATACGGTTGCGCCAGGCGCCAGCTATGGTCGCCATCGTGCCGAGGAACATGGGTAGCATCGACTCAATTTTTTCACGTATCATACGTGCTAGTACTGGTGCTTTGCCGCTTGAGGAGATAGCTACCACAATCGGCGAGCGATCGACGATTGAGGGAAAAATAAACGAGCAGTTTGACTGTTCATCTACTACATTAGCGAATGTATGGCGCTGATCTGCGCACTTATAGACTCGTGCGTTGAGTTCTGCGTCGTTAGTTGCTGCAATCACCAGAAATACCTCATCCAGCATAGCTGGATCGAACATTGGACCAATCCAGTTGATACCGCTGTTCTGAGTGATATCTGCTAGCTGAGGACATAACTCACGCGCTACTACCCTAATTTGTGCACCAGTCCGCATCAGTAACTTTATTTTGCGCGCCGCAATATCGCCTCCGCCAACAACTAAAATAGGCCGGCGCCTAAGATCCGCAAATAATGGTAAATATTCCACAGCCAAAACAAGTGATTAAGTAATATTATGATTATATGTCTTAAAATGCGGCCAAATGAAATTCTTAATTGGAATTTCATTTACCTTTATGGAATAAAAACGTAATTGACTTTTATCATTATTGCGCAGGATTAATCAGTTGTAAGTCAGTTTTCTTCGTGTAGGCCGCATTCACGCTTGAGACCGAAAAAGCGTGTATCTTCTTCATTCATACCTGACATAAATTTTTTAGTAGTATGAGTATCACCAACTGATAAGTAACCCTGCTCCCATAGAGGGTGATAGCTCAGACCATGCTTTTTCAAGTAATGATATACCTGACGGTTGTTCCAATCTATTATCGGCAAAAGCTTAAACACTCCTCGCTGAACCGCTAGTACTGGTAATAGGCAACGACTACTAGATTGGGTGCGCCGCAGACCAGCAAACCAAGTTAAAGATCCTAGTGTGATTAACGCCCTGTTCATAGGCTCAACTTTATTAATCTTATTGTATAGCTTAAGACCTTCTAGACCTTGCTTCCATAGCTTACCATAGCGCGCTTCTTGCCAAGCAGGCGATATGTTGGCACGAAATACTTGTAGATTTAATTGTAGTTTTTCTGTTAATTCATCGATAAACCGGTAGGTTTCTGGAAAAAGATAACCGGTATCGGTCAGGATAACTGGAATATTCGGCTGCTGACTGGTTACCAAATGTAGGCTTACCGCTGCTTGAATACCAAAGCTGGAAGAAAGTGTCGCCGGCTGCGGCAGATACTCCAAGGCCCAACCTACCCTCTGCTCAGCTGTAAGATTTTCTAGCTGCCGGTTTATTCTCGCCAGAGCCTCTGTCTGCTGCGCTTTCTCCATCGCATTAAATTGGCTGAGATCAAGTGCTGTCATATGAATTTTGTCTTAATTTCCTGTTAATCGTAAAAATCTAACGCTGAATCCACTACAGGGGAGATAATTCCGGCCCGCACTACATAATCGCCATAAGATTCGTACGGCTGACGTTCACAGGCCCAGCGGCCGATAGTATCGTCAATAATGCTTAGTATTTCTTCTTCGGTAATATTTTCTCGGTACATTCTGGGAATGCGCGTGCCGATACTATCGCCCCCTAAGTAGAGATTGTAGCGGCCGATAGTTTTTCCTACTAAACCAATTTCCGCTAACATCGCGCGACCACAACCATTCGGACAGCCAGTTACTCGTAGTATAATTTTCTCCTCGCCTAAGCCATAACTTAACATGATCTTTTCTACCTTAGTTACAAACTGCGGCAGGAAACGTTCTGCTTCTGCCATTGCCAGCGGACAGGTGGGAAAAGCAACGCATGCCATTGATGCCTTGCGTTGTAATGTAACATTATCGTTAATTAAACCATACTGCCTAGCCAGCGACTCAATGAGTGCTTTATTTTTGTTCTCAACGCCGGCAATAATGATATTCTGGTTAGCGGTTATACGTAAATCTCCTTGATGAATGCGCGCGATCTCCATCATACCAGTTTTCAATTTTCGATTCGTATCATCAATAATACGGCCGTTTTCAATAAACAGCGTCAGATGCCACTGATTATCAATCCCTTGTACCCAGCCGAAACGATCGCCGCGTTCAGTAAAGTGATAAGGTCGAATAGGCATGAATTTAATCCCTGCGCGAATTTCTACCTCTTTCTTGAATAAGCCAACGCCAACACGTTCCAAGGTATATTTGGTTTTTGCATTTTTACGATTAGAACGATTGCCCCAGTCACGCTGGGTTGTAACAACTGCTTCTGCTATTTTTAGCGTATCCACTAAATTGATATAGCCTAACTCACTTGCTTTGCGTGGGTAGGTGCTTTTATCGCCATGGGTCATCGCCAGGCCGCCCCCGACTAGAACATTAAAGCCTACTAATTGACCGTTGTTGCTGATGGCGACAAAGTTCAGATCGTTTGCGTGCAAATCGACATCGTTTAGCGGTGGAACTACAACTGTAGTCTTGAATTTACGCGGTAAGTAAGTATCCCCTAAGATAGGCTCTTGATCTGTGGTTTCCGTTTTCTCTCCGTCCAGCCATATTTCAGCATATGCGCGCGTTTTTGGTAAAAAATGTTCGGATATTTTCTTAGCATACTCCCATGCCTGCTGATGCAGTACCGACTCAATCGGATTTGAGGTACATAAGACGTTACGGTTAACATCGCCAGCTGTAGCTATGGAGTCTAGTCCCAGAAGATGGAGTAGTTGATGCATTTTTTTTAGCTTAGGCTTTAACACGCCGTGAAACTGAAATGTTTGCCTAGTTGTGAGGCGAATACTACCATACAGCGTATGTTCTGTGGCGAAGGAGTCGATACCTAGCCATTGCTGCGGAGTTATTACACCACCAGGCAGTCGGCAGCGTAGCATCATATTGATAAGCGGCTCAAGCTTTTGACCGGCGCGTTCTGCACGTAGGTCACGATCATCTTGCTGATACATACCATGGAAACGGATTAGTTGGCAATTATCACCTTTAAATCCTCCGGTAATTTTATCTTTTAGATCTTGCGCGATAGTACCGCGCAAAAAATTACTTACTTTTTTTAACCGCTCGTTGTCGGATAATGTAGCTTTAGGTTTTTGTGTACTCATTAATAGGTATCCCGCTGATAACGGCGCGCCATGCGCAGCTCACTTAAAAATTCATCCGCTTGTTCGCTATCCATACGACCATATTTGGCCACTAGCTTCACTAACACTTGCTCTACATCGCGTGCCATTCGGTTGGCATTACCGCATACATAAATATGAGCACCCTGCTGAATCCAGTGCCAGACTTCAGCTCCCTTTTTCCATAGAAGATCTTGTACGTAAATTTTGGGGGTTTGATCTTGCGACCATGCCACATCTATTTGGTTCAGCAGGCCATTTTTAACATAGCGTTGCCATTCTACCTGATACAAAAAGTCGTCAGTAAGATGTTGATTACCAAAGAATAACCAATTATCGCCCTGGGCACATTCCGCTTCGCGTTGCTGCATGAAGGCACGGAATGGTGCGATTCCTGTTCCTGACCCTATCATAATAATAGAAGTATTTGGATCACCCGGGAGTTTAAAATTATCGTTGTGTTCGATAAAAACACGAACTGGATCAGTTTCTCTGAGCCGATATGCTAGATAACCACTGGCGCCACCGGTGTGCATCCGACCATCTATTTTATACCTTACCACACTAACGGTAAGATGAACTTCATCGCTAACTTCAGCTTGCGACGAAGCAATAGAGTATAAGCGTGGCATCAACGGACGTAGTAATTTTAATAACTCTTCAGGACGCAGCGCTGTCGGAGCACCGCGTATCATATCGATGAACGGGGTTGACAACGCAAACTCTTTGAGTTGCTGTCTATCGTTCACTAGTGCTAGTAATAATTTATCCTGCGCCATATTCGCGTAACTTTTAATCATCTCAGAGGTGTTTTGCGTCAGTTCATAATATTTTTGCAAAGCTTTACTGAGGCTGATATGGATGCTTTTGCCCTCTACTTGGACTAACTCGTCGCCTTTCAGCCCTAATAATTCTAGTAGCTCGCTGATCAGTGCCGGATCGTTCTCGTACCACACACCTAATGCATCACCGGGCTGATAACATAAACCTGATCCAGCAATGTCTATCTCTAGATGTCGAACATCTTTCAGAGAGCTACGGCTAGTAATCTTCTGGTTAACCACCAGAGATGCTATAAATGGTGCCTCTTTACTATAAAGGTGACTCTTAACCTCGATGGTTTTGCCAATAAGAGATAAGTGCTGCTCAGGACTAGCAGCTCTCACCTGTTTCTGCAAAAATTTAACTATTTCACTACGCCAGCTATCTGCAGGTTCTTGATACTCCACGTCGGCATCTACCCTATCATACAAACGCTGGGCACCCAGTTCGGCCAACCGACTGTCAAAGTCTTTACCTATCTTCGCAAAGTGTGTGTACGAACTATCGCCCAAGCCAAAAACAGCAAACTTGGTATCGGGTAACGCTGGAGCTTTGTTAGAAAAAAGATACTTATACAGCGCTACAGCCTCTTCTGGAGGATCTCCATCCCCTTGAGTAGAAGTCACGATCAGCAACCATTTTTCCTGGGAAATTTGCTTAAATTTATAATCTCCGGCATTAATCAGTACTACGCCTAGCTGAGCTGCGCGTAAATCTTCGTACAGCTGCTCCGCAAGCCGGCGAGCATTACCTGTCTGGGAAGCCGACAGCACAGTAATAACCTGCGGCGAGACGGCAGCGTCTACTGGCGGATCATTAGATACCCTGCTCCATAAATATCCTGAAACCCAGGCTAACTGAAGGGAAGATAAATCACGGCTTGCTGCTTGTAAGCGATCTAGTTGTTCTGCACTCAGCGGTGACAGAGCTTTGAGTGACTTATGTTTATTCATGGTGGTCAGAAATTCCTTGTACTTATATCCGACCTCGCCAGGTTAGGGCGATTAAAGATCGTTATATGTTCTTAACGTTAACTATTAACTAAGTAGAAATAAAATACGAGATCGCAATAATAAATAACAAAACCGCCTAAGGGATCTAAGATAAGCGTCCCTTATTGGTAGCACATTTAGTTAATATTAGTTTAGTTCTAACATAGTTAGTGTTATGAGAAAAAGTATTGACCACCACGTGGTTGAAATATTTTACCTTTTAATATCCGGTATTTATTCGTATTCCTACAGGTAGGTAATAAGTGTGACCGCGTGTATCACGTTGACGTATGTACCACTGAGTGCTGAATTTAAT
>NZ_NJPO01000060.1 GCF_002855795.1 Candidatus Palibaumannia cicadellinicola | reverse complement strand
AACATGAATCATGGAAACAAATACCGTTAGATAGTTTACTAGCATATAGTTTTACTAATTCTTTAAATAATAATATTACTCCTAATGAATGCAATAGTCTTAGTCTTACTTTTGATGCATACCGATTAGTATTCATTGATGGTCGTTTTATACCGAACTTAAGTGATCAAAATACTGGTAACTGGCAAGTAAAAGTAGAACAAGGTACAAAACGTCAGTCACTACCAGTGCCGATATATTCAGAATTTTTTCTACATCTTACTGAAAGTTTAAGTCGCGAAATAACTAGTATCCGACTAGCTGCTAGTGAAATAGCACAAAAACCATTATATCTACTACATATCAGTCAAGCGAATGAAAATAAAAATAAGCTGAATATACTACATTATCGACATCATATTCAGATAGAACATGATGCACAAGGCCAAGTAATTGAACATTTTGTGAGCCTAGCTCAACAACATCACTTAGCACATTTTAGTAGCGCACGTATGACAATTGACATACGTGATCATGCGTATCTTAGTCATCTAAAACTAGCATGTGAAAAAAGTCTTTGTTACCATTTTGCTCATAATGATATTACCGTAGGTAACCATGCTGTTGTACGTGATAATACTTTTCTTTTAGGTTCTAGTATGACACAACACCAAACAAGTGTGCAATTAAACGGCGAAGCATCAGATATTTTAATAAAAAGCTTATTATTATCCGCTAACCAAGATATTAACGAGATTTGTACTTACCTAGAGCATAATGAACAAAACTGTTTAAGTCATCAGCTACATAAAGTAATTGCTTTTGATGGTAGTAAAGGAGTATTTAATGGAAAGCTTAAAGTAGCTAAGCATGCGTTGAAAACAAATGGAAAAATGGTTAACAATAACTTATTATTAGGTAACTTAGCAGAAGTATATAGTAAACCACAGTTAGAAATATATACTGATGACGTTAAATGTAGTCATGGTGCAACTGTTGGTTATATTGATGCTGATCAAATTTTTTATTTACGTTCGCGAGGTTTTACTTATAAGGATGCACAGAAAACGATAATTTTTGCTTTTGCTGCCGATATTATTGATACTAGTGTTAATAAAACTATACAGGAGATTGTACTTTCCCGTATTACAGAAATCTTTAAAAAAAATAGAGTTACCTTATGATCTATCCCATTGATCAAATTAGGTCTGATTTTCCCATATTAGCCATGCAGATAAATGGTCAATCATTGACTTATCTAGATAGCGCTGCAAGTGCCCAAAAACCACATTCAGTCATTGACTGTGAAAGTAATTACTATCGCAAAGAATATGCAGCAGTACACCGTGGCATTCATACACTTAGTAATAATGCTACTATGCGTATGGAAAACATTCGTGCTAAAATTGCTCATTTTATTAATGCTGCTTCAGCAAAAGAGATAGTTTTCGTCAAAGGGGCTACTGAAGGTATTAATCTAGTAGCGAATAGTTGGGGAAGACATAAGCTAAAACCAAACGATAATATCGTCATTACTGAAATGGAGCACCATGCTAATATTGTGCCCTGGCAAATACTGGCGCAAGAAAAACAACTGTCTTTACGTTTTATCCCATTACAACCAGACGGCACATTAAACATTGACTTAATACCTTTACTTATCGATGAGTATACCAAATTAGTATCTTTAACTCATATTTCTAATGTTTTAGGTACTGTGAATCCACTATCGTCTATTATTACTCAAGTGCGTACTATTAGTAATGCACTAGTTCTAGTAGATGGGGCGCAGAGCGTAATGCATCATCAAGTTAATGTTCAAGCACTTGATTGTGATTTTTATGTGTTTTCTAGTCATAAAATTTATGGACCTTCCGGTATTGGTATTTTATATGGAAAAAAAACGCTACTAGATACTATGCCACCTTGGGAAGGAGGTGGTTCTATGATCCAAAAAGTTAGTCTAAGCGAAGGTACAACTTTCGCTGAAGCCCCATGGCGTTTTGAAGCTGGATCTCCTAATACAGCTGGTATTATAGGTTTAGGTGCAGCTATTGATTATGTTCAGCAAATTGGACTAGATAATATTGAAATTTGGGAGAGAGATCTAATGCATTATGCGTTAACTGCGCTAGAGCAAGTGCCTGATTTAATTATTTATGGTCTCAACCAGCGGACCGGAGTAATAGCTTTTAATTTAGGAAAACATCATGCTTACGATGTAGGTAGTTTTCTTGACAGGTTTGGTGTAGCGATCCGCACTGGTCATCAATGCGCTATGCCACTGATGACTTATTTTAATGTTCCTAGTATGTGCCGTGCTTCACTAGCTATGTATACTCTTAGAGAAGATATTGATTGCTTAGTTAGCGCTTTAGTACGCGTGCAGCGTCTTCTAAGTTAAGAAGAAATAATTAATTAAACCAAAAATGAGTAAAAATAAATCATGACAAATCTTCCTGATAAAGAAAAATTGCTACGCAATTTTTCTCGTTGTCGTAATTGGGAAGAAAAATATTTGTATATAATAGATTTAGGTAAACGCTTACGACCTCTACCGTTAGGTACACGTACAACAGATTATCTAATCTCAGGATGTCAAAGTCAGGTATGGATTGTAATGGCCACTGATAATAACGGTCATGTTCAATTGTATGGTGATAGTGATGCTGCAATTATTAAAGGACTCATCGCAACATTATTTATTATCTATAATGGGTTAACATTATCAGAGATAATAAGATTAGATATTAGTCAATTTTTTAATAAATTATCTTTAATCCAGCATCTTACTTCTTATCGTTCACAAGGATTAGAAGCTATGGTGCTAGCGATACGTACTCAGGCAAAATATTTACAATAAAAGTTTATTATTATACTGTTTATATATTTTATATAGCGACTATTTTATATTAAAATGTTATCAATCTTGTTAACTACTTTAG
>NZ_NJPO01000059.1 GCF_002855795.1 Candidatus Palibaumannia cicadellinicola | reverse complement strand
CAAAAAACTACGTTCGTTGTGGTTAATAAAATCGATGGTATCGACGCTATCAAAGCAGTCGGATACTTTTACTCTATCAGCATGGGACCAATTTTTCCTATTGCTGCGTCCCATGGACGCGGTATTAATCTCTTGTTAAAAGCAGTGATCTTGCCCCTGGTACAAGAAATGATTCCTGTAGGAGATATTATCCCTGCAAATACCGAACATGTATATCCACCATTACTACCAATTAAACTTGCGATAGTCGGTGGTCCTAATGTTGGTAAATCCACGCTGACTAACCGTCTTCTTGGTGAAGAGCGTGTAGTAGTTTTCAATATGCCCGGTACTACCCGTGATAGTATTTATATTCCGATGAGTCGTGCAGAGCGTGAATATGTGTTGATAGATACCGCTGGGTTACGTAAGCGTAGCAAGGTCACCGAAACTGTAGAAAAATTCTCTGTCATAAAAACCCTGCAGGCGATAGAACATTCTCACGTAGTGCTGCTAGTAATTGATGCTCATGAAGGTATTTCCGATCAAGACTTATCGCTACTAGGTTTTATTCTGAATAGTGGCCGCGCACTAGTAATTGCGGTCAATAAATGGGATGGTTTATCTATTAATGTGCGTAATCAAGTGAAAGAAACCTTAGATCAGCGCCTAGGATTTATTGATTTTGTTCGGGTACATTTTATCTCCGCGCTGTATGGTAACAATATTAAAAATATGTTTCATTCGGTGAATGAAGCTTATCGCTGCTCAACCAAGCGTATTAGTACTGGACAACTAACTCGTATTATGCGCATAGCTGTGAATGAACATCAGCCACCTCTGGTGCGTGGTCACCGGGTGAAACCTAAGTATGCGCACCCAGGAGGGTATAACCCACCAATAATAGTGATTCATGGTAACCAGGTGACAGATCTGCCGAACTCATATAAACGTTACCTAATTAATTTTTTTCGTAGATCACTAAAAATGATTGGTACACCTATTCGTATTCAGTTCAACGAACCAGCAAATCCATTTGTTGATGGTAGTAATCAGTCAATACTAAAAAAATATAGTCATATCAAACCCAAAAAGTAACTGACAAAACAAATTAGTTGGGTATAACATGCGCTTTTTCACACCATAGGTTTTTGATGAAAAATATTAATCCCAGTCATACTGCTGCCTGGAAAGGCTTACAACAACATTTTGATCGTATAAAAGAAGTACATATACGAGATCTCTTTGCACAAGATCCACAACGTTTTACTACTTTCTCAGCTATTTTCGACCATGAGATGCTAGTAGATTACTCGAAAAATCGTATTACTAGTGAGACACTATACCGATTACTGGCTTTAGCCAAAGAATGTGATCTGCAGAGCGCTATTGCTTCTATGTTTAGTGGCGAGAAGATCAATCGTACTGAGGATCGAGCGGTACTACACATTGCGCTACGTAATCGCAGTAATAAAAAGATTATAATGAATGGTAAGGATATTATGCCGGAAGTAAATGCGGTATTAGGTAAAATGAAACAATTTTGTACTAAAGTGATTAGTGGTGAATGGAAAGGTTATACCGGAAAATCTATTACTGATGTCGTAAATATCGGAATAGGTGGTTCTGATCTGGGCCCATACATGGTAACTGAAGCACTACGATCTTATAAAAATCATCTCCATATGCATTTTGTGTCTAATGTTGACGGCACACATATCATGGAAACAGTTAAATTATTAGATCCAGCAACAACTCTATTCTTAGTAGCATCCAAAACTTTTATTACCCAAGAAACTATGACAAATGCCCATAGCGCGCGTAATTGGTTCCTAAATACCGCAGGTAATGAGCAGTATATTGCCCAACATTTTGTTGCTTTATCGATTAATGTTAATGCAGTAGCTAAATTTGGTATCGATATCAACAATATGTTTCAATTATGGGACTGGGTAGGTGGACGTTATTCTTTATGGTCAGCCATTGGTCTTTCTATTGCGTTATCGTTAGGCTTTGATAATTTTGAACTGCTGCTTAAGGGCGCATACGCTATGGACTACCACTTTAAAGAAACTCCATTGGAGCATAATTTACCAGTACTATTAGCGCTCATCGGTATCTGGTATAATAATTTTTTCGATGCGGAAACTGAAGCAATTTTTCCTTATGATCAATATATGCACCGATTTGCGGCTTATTTCCAGCAGGGAAATATGGAATCTAATGGAAAATCCGTAGATCGTAATGGTAATGTTGTTAACTATCAGACTGGACCAATTATCTGGGGAGAACCTGGTACAAATGGTCAACATGCTTTTTACCAATTGCTTCACCAAGGTACCAAAATGATTCCTTGCGATTTTATTGCGCCGGCGATCAGTCATAATCCATTGGCAGATCATCACTCGAAGTTGCTGTCTAATTTCTTTGCGCAGACAGAAGCGCTAGCATTTGGTAAATCACGCCAGGAGGTAGAAAAAGAGTACTATGACGTTGGTAAAACTTTAGAACAGATACGGTATGTCGCACCGTTTCAGGTATGTGAAGGTAATCGTCCTACTAATTCTATTTTAATAAAACAAATTACTCCTTATAGTTTTGGTGCATTAATCGCATTATATGAGCATAAAATTTTTACTCAGGGTGCAATACTAAATATTTATACTTTTGATCAATGGGGTGTAGAATTAGGCAAACAACGTGCAAACTATATTTTATCAGAATTAGATAAAGATAATAAAGTTACATCTCATGATAGTTCTACGAATGGTTTAATTAACTGTTATAAATGCTGACAGTAAAACCTTACCTACTCTTGACATCCA
>NZ_NJPO01000058.1 GCF_002855795.1 Candidatus Palibaumannia cicadellinicola | reverse complement strand
ATGGCGTCTAAAAGCTTTATTTAAATTATGAAATGAACAGATTGATCAAAAGCAACTATCTGTTAATAAAGATTCAATCACATCAGCATCAAACCGGATTATCGATATCGATAAAGGTAATATCTAAATCATATTCTTTTGCTAGCCATTCGCCTAAGGCACAGATACCTCCTCGTTCGGTTGCATGATGCCCGGCTGCATAAAAATGTAGCCCCATTTCACTAGCTATGTGAATGGTCTGCTCAGATACTTCACCGCTGATAAAAGCATTCATACCTGCCTGCGCAGCCAACTCAATAAATCCATGACCTCCACCAGAACACCATGCCAGTCGGTTGATGTTCATTGGAGCATTATCACTATAATGCAGCACAGCGCGCGCCATAGTTTGTTCTAGTCTCTGGTGTAGTAGATTACTACTAAGCGGTATAGTAAACTTACCTTGCGGTACTAGAGGCGAAAGCAGCATACCAGTGACTTTAATGCCTAGTTGGACTGCTAACTGAGCATTATTGCCTAGTTCAGGATGAGCATCTAGTGGGAGATGCCATGCGTAAAGATTAATATTATTAGCAAGCAGGGTTTTTAGACGCTGACGCTTCATGCCGTTGATAACTAATGATTCATTTTTCCAAAAATATCCATGATGTACAATAACAGCATCAGCATGCTGTGCTAGTGCTGCGTCTAATAACTTCTGGCAGGCGGTTACGCCTGTTACGATACGTTTCACCTCCCGGCACCCCTCAACTTGCAAACCATTAGGTGCATAGTCCTGCAGTAATTCACTGTTAAGTTTCTGATTAATAATTTGTTCTAGTTCGGTATTACGCATAGATGATTGTCTCGTCTCAGAGTTTATTCAACTTCTAGCTGCCTCGTACCTTTAGCTTTAGCAATCTTAGCAGCTGCTTTATAAACTGTGAGTGTTTGTTTGTATGCATTACTGTGATCTACAATAGGCTGTGGATAATTTAATCTAATGTTTTGTACCTTAAGCCAACGGTAAGGCTGATGCAAATATTTATCGGGTACTACCTTGAGCTCTGGTAGCCATCGTCGGATAAAAGTACCATTTTGATCAAATTGTTTCCCCTGAATAGTCGGATTAAATATACGAAAATAAGGCGCTGCATCAAAACCAGTCGATGCTACCCACTGCCATCCGCCGTTATTAGATGCTAGATCACCATCAATTAGCTGTGACATAAAATAGCGCTCTCCTTGACGCCAGTCTATTAAAAGATCTTTGACTAGAAAGCTAGCAGTAATCATACGTAACCGGTTATTTATCCATCCACTGACGGCTAATTTACGCATTGCTGCGTCGATAATTGGATAACCGGTGCGGCCCTCACACCATGCACGAAATAGTAAGTCATTGTTTTGCCAGGTAATGTGCTTAGTCCAAGATATGAAAGGTTCATGCTTACATAACTTAGGGTAAGCAACTATCATATGACGATAAAAATCACGCCAGATCAGTTGATTTAGCCAGATGAAAGCCGGACTATGATTCTGCGTTAGTACCAGCGGGTATCTCTCGCGTAATTGCTGATAACATTGGCGTGGTGACAAAACTCCAATAGCTAGCCAAGCTGATAATCTACTCGTTGCATTTAGCGCTGGGATATCCCGGTTACGGAGATAGTACTGAATATTATGATGACAAAAGGTACGTAGCTGGGACATGCCTGCTCTTTCTCCGACTAAATAACTGTTTTCCGGCCGCATACGTGGATAAGTAAATGGTACTATTATAGATGAACTAGGCACTCCATGCCCCTGCCTTGCGGCTGGGGCAGGCAAACATACTAGTTTGCTTTCCTGCAATTTATGCAGGAAAACATTACGAAATGAGGTATAAACTTGAAACATTTCCTGATTTTTAGTCAGGACATTACCTGGAGGTAGCAAAACGCTATCATCGAAACCTTGGCACAAAATTTGATTTGATATGCGCCTTTCTAGTTCCTGGTCGCGTTTGCGTTCATTTAATTCATACTCATAATTATAAAATAGTTGGTTAACTTTTTCGCGCTGACAAAAAGTTAACAACCAGTCTATTTGTTCGGCGAAGTTTGCACATTGATGATAGTACAGTGCTATCCCCCGTCCCGATAACTCTTGAGCTAATTTTTCCAAATGGTCAAATATAAAAGCGGCTTGGCGTTGACTCATATTGTGTTTATACCATTGCTTAGGAGTAGCGATAAATACGGTTAACACCCGAGCAGAAGGATCTTCACAAGCTGCATGTAACGCTTTATTGTCATGTATGCGTAAATCTTTGCGAAACCATACCAAAGACGTTTTCATTAATATTATTAAAGGTATTGAAAAATAAAAAACTATTACTTAGCCAGAAAACTTAAATTTTAAGGCTAAATATCATTGATCGCATAGCA
>NZ_NJPO01000057.1 GCF_002855795.1 Candidatus Palibaumannia cicadellinicola | reverse complement strand
GATTTATCTTTATCTATGCCCAGCGTTGATGATTTAATTAGTGTGCGCGCTTTACTCAACACGTTGTCGATGGTGAAGCCGAAGAATTGAAACAGTTGTTCCGCTGGGGCTGACTTCCCAAAAGTAGTCATACCAATAATCACCCCGTCTAATCCTACGTACTTATACCAATAATCTGCAATACCTGCTTCTATAGCAATACGTGCAGTAACTACCTTCGGCAATACCAATTCACGATAGACTTGATCTTGTTCATCAAAGACGTCGGTAGACGGCATTGATACTACACGAACTTGCCGGCCTTCATGGTTTAATTGCTGGTAAGTCGCAACTGCTAGCTCTACTTCTGAACCGGTTGCGATGATAATAAGTTCAGGTTGTCCAATGCAATCTTTTAAAACATAACCTCCGCGGGCAATATTAGCTAGCTGCTGCGCACTACGTGCCTGTGGCGCTAAATTTTGGCGGGATAGAATTAGCGCTGTTGGACCATTATTACGTTCAATTGCTTTTTTCCATGCAACTGCTGTTTCGACTTGGTCGCAGGGACGCCAGTTGCTCATGTTTGGTATTATGCGCAAGCTAGCTAGCTGCTCCACCGGCTGATGAGTTGGACCGTCTTCACCTAGTCCAATAGAGTCATGAGTATAAACCATGATATGCCGTGTTTTCATCATTGCCGCCATCCGTACAGCGTTACGGGCATATTCTGCAAACATCAGGAAAGTAGCGGTATAGGGTAGAAAACAGCCATGATGGGCTATACCATTGCCAATAGCGGTCATACCGAACTCACGCACCCCGTAGTGAATGTAATTACCAGCAGGATCTTCTGCAATCGAGGTTGACCTCGACCAAAAAGTTAGGTTACTTGGGCTTAAGTCAGCTGAACCACCAATAAGTTCTGGCAACATCGGGCCTAATACTTCTAAGACATTTTGTGATGCTTTACGACTAGCTATATTCTTTGGTTTAGCCTGCAATTGTTCAATTATTTTTTGGCTTTCTGCCTGCCAATTCGCCGGCAGATTACTAGTCATCCTTCGGGAGAACTCTTTGGCTAGTTCTGGATAAACTTTCTGGTAGGAAGAAAAGATATTGTTCCAGGCTGTTTCTTTTTTCTGTCCTGCTTCTTTCGCATCCCAGCCCTGATAGATATTATCTGGGATAACAAAAGGTTGTTCGTGCCAGTCAAGAGCTTTTCGGGTAGCCTCTATCTCTTTATCTCCCAGCGGAGCGCCGTGCGCACTATGTTTACCTGCTAGGTTCGGCGCGCCACAGGCGATAATGGTTTGACATAGCAACAGCGATGGCTTATGAGCTATGGCTCTAGCGCTTTTGATACCTGCTTTGATGGAATCACTATCGTGTCCATCTACATTGCGTACTACGTGCCAACCGTAGGCTTCAAACCGGGCAGCTGTATCATCACAGAACCAGTCTTTTACATTACCATCGATAGAAATGCCATTATCGTCGTAAAAAGCAATAAGTTTTCCCAACTTCATGATGCCAGCTAATGAACCTACTTCGTGGGAAATGCCTTCCATTAGGCAGCCATCGCCTAAAAATACATAAGTGTAATGATCGACGATTTTATGTTGCGGTCGGTTAAATTGCGCCGCTAAAGTACGTTCGCCGATGGCTAACCCCACTGCATTAGCAAAACCTTGACCAAGTGGTCCAGTAGTAGTTTCTACACCATCAGGGCAACTATGTTCGGGATGTCCCGGCGTTTTTGAGTGCAGTTGACGGAAGTTTTTCAGCTCTTCTATTGGTAAATTATAGCCTGTTAGATGTAGTAGGCTGTATAATAGCATCGAACCGTGGCCATTGGAAAGAATAAAACGGTCGCGATCGACCCAGTTGGGGTTAACAGGATTATGATTCATATAGTCGCGCCACAAAACTTCAGCAATATCAGCCATGCCCATTGGTGCGCCTGGATGGCCTGAGTTAGCTTTCTGCACAGCGTCCATGCTTAAAAAACGGATGGCGTTGGCAAATGCTTTTCTTGATGTTATTAACATGCTCGCTCCAAAATTACAATTTTTCCGCTAGAATCTTTTCTAGATTTTGCTGATCTCGCGCAAATTGGCGAATACCATCTGCTAACTGATCAACGGCCATGGCGTCCTGATTATGTTCCCAGCGAAATTCCGATTCAGAAAGCGGCGCTGGCTGATGAAACGCTTCAGTTTCAATGGAAGGAAATAGTTTACGCTCGACATGCTGATATAAATTACACAGCTCTTCCAGCATTGCTGGGGAAATCGTTAGACGGTCACAGCCTGCCAGGGCTAATATCTGCTCAACTTTACGAAAGCTAGCACCCATAATTACGGTTTGATAGCGGTGCTGCTTATAATAGTTATAAATAGCCTGCACTGATTTGATGCCCGGATCATCATAAACAGAATACGGTTCTAATAGTTGACGCTGGTAATACCAATCGTAGATACGGCCAACAAAAGGTGAAATCAAATAAACACCTGCCTCGGCACAAGCGCGAGCTTGTGCGAATGAGAAGATTAAAGTTAGGTTACAATTAATACCGTCTTTTTCCAACTCTTCTGCCGCCTTAATCCCTTCCCAGGTAGAAGCAATTTTTATCATCACACGAGATTTATGGATACCTTGTTCTTGATACAAACTGACTATTTTGCGTGCTTTAGCTATGCACATGTCACGATCAAATGATAGGCGTGCATCTACTTCGGTAGAGATGCGCCCTGGCACTTTTTTTAGAATTTCCACTCCTATATTTACTGCAAGCTTATCACTTGCATTGATAATTTTAGTCTCACGATTTCCACCTTGCTTACGTGCATAAATAAGTACGTTTTCAAGTAGGGTCTGGTAAGAGCTCAATCTAGCTGCTTTGAGAATAAGAGAAGGATTAGTCGTGACGTCTTGCGGTGTGTAATGATAAATAGATTCAATGTCTCCACTATCGGCTACTACGGTAGTAAACTGTTTGAGACCTTCTAACTGATTCATTTTTTTACTCCATAAATCTTATTATATCGGTTCAAGATACCAAGTAAAATATGTTATGGTACTTTTTTTTTCTACGACATTAAAGCTCCACTATGTTTCGTGAGATAGTATAGACATACATACCATACCTTAACTATTCCTT
>NZ_NJPO01000056.1 GCF_002855795.1 Candidatus Palibaumannia cicadellinicola | reverse complement strand
ATTAAAGTTAATATCATACTTATCTACAAACCCCAGCATTTTTACAAAAAAATATTATTTATTTTGCTTTAGATAAGTATGATATTAACTTTAATTTTGTTAATATACTAGATATGCATGCTAACTTTTTACGTTTAAACAGATCTGAAAAAGTGACTATAGAAGGTCATGCAGATGAACGCGGTACACCAGAGTATAATATTGTTTTAGGAGAACGCCGCGCGAATGCTGTGAAGATGTATCTTCAAAGTAAAGGTGTCTTACCAGAACAGATTTTGATCCTATCTTATGGTAAAGCTAAACCGGCTATACTTGGTCACAACGAAACAGCATATGCCAAAAATCGTCGGGCCGTACTTGTATACTACACTCACTTAGATAGATCATAACATGAGTCGTCAGTTAATCAGTTTTATATTACTTATACTAATGAATGTTACTACTTCCTGGTCTGCTACTTTTATAGCACCAGTAAGTGATATTGGATCTAGGTCTGAAGACTTAGTAGTGCAACTTGAGCATATTTATAATGTACACAGTAAGCTAATAATCCAACTTCAGCAGCAACTTACCGAGAATCAGCATGATATAGATGTTCTTCGCGGTCAGATTCAGGAAAATAAATATCAGCTGGATCAGCTAAGTTTTCAAGGTAGAAACTCTACTATAGTAACTAGCATTTCTCCTAGCAATAGTAGTCATGTTAACATAGACTATAACGACTATAACACAATTAACACAGACTATAACGCAGCGGTAGCCCTTGTGTTACATAATCAACCGTATCATTTAGCGTACCATGCTTTTCAAAATTTTATCAACAATTATCCTGATTCTACTTATCTACCCAATGCGAACTACTGGTTGGGACTACTGAATTATAATAATAGTAGAAAAGAAGAAGCTGCATACTATTTTGCACACGTTGTTAAAAATTATCCGTTGTCGCCGAAAACCCCGGATGCCCTACTAAAAGTAGGCATAATCATGCAGGAAAAAGGTCAGAAAGATAAAGCTAAAGCTGTTTACCATAACATTTGTAAACGCTATCCTAGCGCTAATGCTGCTAAGCAGGCGCAAAAATATCTGGCTAACCTTTAACTAATGCTAGCGTGATAGTAAACGCGACACGATACCAATTTTGGCGTATTTGGTTTAGCATATATAGTAAACCTTTATTTAGTCTGATGGTTGCTGCTTGGACAGCAACCTTCGGCAAAGCCGCCTGAGAAAACCGTGATGAATAAACGACTCGATGTCAACGCGACTTTTTATTCTTTTCCACCTAAACCAGCGCTACTTACTACTCAAGAAAAAATGACTCTAGTAGAAAGTATTAGAAACCAATTACAGGTGCGCAATGCTGTCATTATTGCTCATTACTATACCGACCCTGAAATCCAGGCATTAGCTGAGACAACCGGGGACCGCGTAGCAGACTCACTGGAAATGGCGCAGTTTGGTAGTCGCGATCCTGCCACCACGTTATTAGTTGTAGGTGTGCGCTTTATGGGCGAGACGGCAAAAATACTGAGCCCAGACAAAATAGTTCTGATGCCTACGCTTGAAGCAGAGTGTTCTTTAGATATCGGTTGTCCACATGAAGAATTTAGTGCCTTCTGCGATGCACACCCAGAGCGCACAGTAGTGGTTTATGCGAATACTTCAGCTGCAGTAAAGGCTCGTGCAGACTGGGTCGTTACTTCCAGTATTGCTATAGAACTTATCGACTATCTCGATAGCTTAGGGAAAAAAATTATCTGGGCGCCAGATCGGCATCTCGGTCGTTATGTACAGCACAAAACTGGTGCTGATATTTTATGCTGGCAAAGTGCCTGTATAGTCCATGATGAATTTAAAACACAAGCATTACAGAAAATGAAAGAGTTATATCCAGAAGCTGCAGTTTTAGTTCATCCGGAGTCTCCGCAAGCAGTAGTAGAACTTGCTGATGCGGTGGGCTCAACAAGTCAGTTGATTCAAGCAGCAAAACATATACCGCAAAAAACTATTATTATTGCCACCGATCGCGGTATTTTTTATAAAATGCAGCAGGCTTGTCCAGATAAAACGTTGTTAGCCGCACCTACAGCTGGAGAAGGTGCCACTTGTCGTAGTTGTGCCCATTGTCCGTGGATGGCTATGAATGACCTTAAAGCTCTTGCTGAAGGATTGACAGGAAGTAGCATACACCATCAGGTTCAAATTGACGAAGCGGTACGTAAGCGAGCTCTTGTGCCACTTAAGAGAATGTTATCATTCGCTGCTGACCTTAAACGTCGTTAACTCAGTTTCTCCTAACTGTCCTTAAATAGTAAGCCTACTAACTGTGT
>NZ_NJPO01000055.1 GCF_002855795.1 Candidatus Palibaumannia cicadellinicola | reverse complement strand
AGTGTATGAAAAACTAATTATTTAACATGATTATGTTATGACTAAATGTTAATTTAAGCCAATTTATTATTAGTTTATTCTATTTCGACTTACTGTCTTGTTTCACTTTACTATCCTAGTTGCTTACGTGCATTACGGAAAAGACGCATCCAAGGACTATCTTCTCCCCACTCATAAGGATGCCAAGAGTTACTTATAGTGCGGAATACTCGCTCTGGATGCGGCATCATTAGTGTGACACGACCACTTATATTGGTAATTGCGGTAATACCATTAGGCGAACCATTAGGGTTAGCAGGATAATTTTCAGTAACTCGTCCGTAGTTATCAACATAACGTAATGCTACTAATCCCATTTTTTCTATCGCGGTCAGATGTTCATTATCATGTACTACTACTTGTCCTTCGCCGTGGGAAATAGCAATTGGCAAACGAGAACCAGCCATATCTTGTAATAAGAGAGATAGACTACTGGTGACTTCAACCAAACTAAAACGTGATTCGAAGCGTTCAGACTTATTACGAATAAAATGTGGCCAAAGTTTTACACCTGGGATTAATTCACGAAGATGAGACATCATCTGACATCCATTACATACCCCAAGCGCTAAAGTATACGGACGGTAAAAAAACGCTTCAAATTCGTCGCGCACCCAATGGTTAAACAGAATTGAGTTAGCCCAACCTTCTCCGGAACCTAATACATCACCGTACGAAAAACCACCACATGCAACTAGCATATGAAACTCTTGTAAATTTAACGTTCTGGACATTAAATCACTCATATGTACATCTATAGCATGAAAGCCTGCGCGATGAAACGCTGCAGCCATTTCTACATGAGAGTTAACACCTTGTTCACGTAGTACTGCAACTTTAGGTTGTACGCCTTTAGCTATATAAGGCGCAGCGATGTCTTCGTCTGGATTAAAGCTCAGTTTTACATTGATACCTGGATCGTTCTGGTCTTGACGTGCCACGTGTTCTTGATCTGCACTCTCTGGATTATCCCGTAAACGTTGCATTTGCCAACTGGTTTCTCCCCACCAAGTACGCAGTATATTCCTATTTTCGCTATATAAAGAATGAGTTTGATTTCGAATAAT
Organism: Candidatus Palibaumannia cicadellinicola; assembly: GCF_002855795.1. Lineage (GTDB taxonomy): Bacteria > Pseudomonadota > Gammaproteobacteria > Enterobacterales > Enterobacteriaceae > Baumannia > Baumannia cicadellinicola_C. The sequence goes on along the minus strand of NZ_NJPO01000055.1, from coordinate 2,894 downwards.
AAAATTATCCCCGCTCTTGGCGGTGCCTAGAATATATACACATTCTGAAATGTCAGATTGCGCAAATACTTGAAGTACTATATTTAATTTGTCTACTGATATCTGAATTACCGCACCTAACTCTTCGTTAAAAAGTACGGCTAGATAATCTTCACCTAGTGCAGCAATATCTACGTCAATACCGCAGTGCCCAGCAAACGCCATTTCTGCTAGCGTAACGAACAAACCGCCATCTGATCGATCGTGATAAGCTAGTAAGTGACCCGCTACAACTAATTGCTGCATACATTGGTAAAAATGAGCTAATTGTTTAGTGTTCCGGACATCAGCCGTTTCATCGCCAAGCTGACGATAAACCTGCGCTAATGCAGTTGCACCTAAAGCTTGATGACCAGCGCCTAAATCTATCAACAGCAACAGATTATCTCTATCTGTTTGTAACTGTGGTGTCACGGTAGAGCGAACATCTTCAACTTTAGCAAAAGCGGTGATTACAAGCGATAAAGGTGCTGTGACTTCGTATAATTCAGCACCATGTTGCCAACTAGTTTTCATAGACATGGAATCTTTTCCAACTGGTATTGTTAGCCCTAATGCAGGACAAAGATCTTCGCTTATAGTTTTTACTGCTGCATATAGGCCGGCGTCTTCCCCAGGATGACCAGCTGCAGCCATCCAGTTAGCAGATAGTTTTACTTGCTTAATATCGCCGATATTAGTAGCTGCTAGATTAGTCAGTGCCTCTGCTACTGCTAGCTTAGCGGAAGCGGTAAAGTTTAGTAGAGCTACCGGCGCGCGTTCTCCGATAGACATCACCTCACCATAATAGCTGTCAAAGCTAGCGGTGGTAACTGCACAGTCAGCAACAGGTACTTGCCATGGTCCTACCATCTGATCACGTGCTACCATACCGGTAATGCTACGATCGCAAATAGTAATCAGAAAAGTTTTATCTGCTACTACCGGTAGATGTAACACACGTTTTACAGCTTCTACTAGTGTTATCTTTTGACTGTCTAGTGTGTGTCCGCTAGCTTGCTGGCTGACGACATTACGTATCATTTTAGGCATCTTACTAAGTAACACGTCTAGCGGTAAATCGATTAGTCTAGTACCAAAATAGTTATCATCAAGACGAAAATGTAAAGTATTTATAGCTTCACCAATAACAGCGAAAGGGGCGCGCTCACGGCGACAAATAGCTTCTAAGGTTGCTAGCTGCTCTGGTACTACTGCTATTACATAACGCTCTTGAGATTCATTACACCAGATTTTTAGTGGGCTCATGCTTGGTTCATCGTTGGGGATAGCACGTAACTGAAAATGACCGCCACACTTACCATCTCTAACTAGTTCTAACATAGCATTAGATAGACCACCTGCGCCAACATCATGGATAAATAAAATCGGATTTTTATCTCCTAGTTGCCAGCAGCGGTCGATAACTTCCTGGCACCTGCGCTCCATTTCAGGATTATCACGCTGTACCGAAGCAAAATCTAGAGATAAATCATACTGACCGGAGACCATAGATGATGCAGTACTACCGCCTAAACCAATATTCATAGCTGCACCACCTAGTACAATTAACTTTGCATTGACATTAATCTTACTTTTCTGGACATGTTCGTCACGTATATTACCGATTCCTCCAGCTAGCATAATAGGTTTGTGATAACCACGTAACTCAATGCCATTATGGCTATTAACTAGCTCTTCATAAGTACGAAAATAACCTGTGATTACCGGACGGCCAAATTCATTATTGAATGCTGCCCCACCTAGCGGTGCGTCTATCATAATTTTCAGTGCACTAACTATATGATCTGGACGCTCGAAGTAACCTTCCCACGGCTGTTCAAATCCTGGTATTCGTAAGTTAGAGACAGAAAATCCTACTAATCCTGCTTTGGGTTTGGCACCACGTCCAGTAGCTCCTTCATCACGTATTTCTCCTCCTATACCAGTCGCCGCTCCTGGCCAAGGTGAAATAGCAGTAGGATGGTTATGGGTCTCCACCTTCATTATAAGGTGCGCTACTTCCTGATGATAGGTATAGCACTTTTCTGGTACATCCGTGAAAAAACGTCCTACTACTGATCCTTCTATAACTGCTGCATTGTCTTGATAAGCCGATAGCACATAATCTGGAGTTTTAGTAAAAGTATACTTTATCATGTCAAAGAGCGACTTCTGTTGCTGCTGACCATCTATGACCCATTTGGCATGAAAAATATTATGTCGACAGTGTTCAGAATTAGTCTGTGCAAACATATAAAGCTCTACATCACTTATATTACGTCCTATACTAGTAAATGTGTTGAATAAATAGTTGATAGTTTCTTGTGCTAGAGCAAGGCCAAGCTTTATATTTGCTTCTTCTAAAGCAGCACGGCCAACGCTAAGTATGTCTATAAGCTGAAACGGCTCTGGCTGGTACTCAGCGAATAATTCTTGTGCTTCTTCTACCGTTTCAAATACGGTTTCTATCATACGGTCATGCAGTAGTACTCTAAGTTTTTGCCATTGCGCATCATTTAGTTGTGGTGCTTCAATCCAAAATGCCAGACCACGTTCGATACGTTTGACTTGCTGTAATCCACAGTTATGAGCAATTTCAGTAGCTTTTGAAGACCAGGGAGAAATCGTGCCAAGACGCGGTGTAACTAATATGAGACGCTTTTGCTGAGAGTGTATAGCAGTAGAATAAGTACTACATTTTAATATTGTTTGTAAACGATCATACTCGTCTGGATTTAAAGTCTGATTAATATCAGTAAAGTAAATGTATTCAGCATAAATCTCATTCACTAGTAAGCTGATTTTCTTGCAGCTAGATAGTAGCTGATTCATACGAAATACTGATAGAGCGGGCAAACCACGCCATATTTCCA
>NZ_NJPO01000054.1 GCF_002855795.1 Candidatus Palibaumannia cicadellinicola | reverse complement strand
ATACTTAACCAATCTAGTAAATACATTTTAGTAAAAATTAGATTTTTCACCCTATGATAAGGTACTAAAAATGGACATAATTGACTCAAACTTAATATACTCACTAGATTAAAAGTAGTTAATATTAACCATCCATCATCCATTAATACGCGATCTACTTCGCGTAATTGGAGATGCGGATTATCATAATAAGATAAAGTATGTGCTAGTAAACAAGCGTCAGCTGATTTATTAGCAAAAGGTAGTTGCTCAGGATGAGCAATTACTTGCAAATTATTACAATTTAATCCCACATTAACTTGATGTGATATTGAACAAGTATGAGTATCTAACTCTATGCTAAGAGCTCCTATTTTAAGTAAATAACAACCAAATAACTTAGGCCACCAATCTTTTAATCTTTGCTCTAATGTATATCGATAGTTTTTACCATATGGAATTTCATTCCATGTAGTAGGAACTATAAATTTATTACGTTTTGTTTTATGATTTTTAACTATCATAGTATAGCTATAAATTTAGGTTAATAATGAACCTGATTAGTATTTCCTCACTAAAAGATAATTATATTTGGCTTTTACATAATGATTACAGAGAATGCATCGTTATTGATCCTGGCGAAGCAACTTCTGTTTTACAACAACTATCAATAAATAAACTCAAATTAACAAGTATTTTATTAACTCACCATCATGATGATCATGTTAGTGGGGTTTTTACTTTATTACAGTATTTTCCAGTTTCTGTTTATGGTCCACAAGAAACTATCAGTAAAGGTGCTAATATTATTATAAAAAATAATGATAATATTATACTTCTTAATAAACCGTTTAAGGTTTTATCTCTTCCTGGACATACTTTAGGACATATTGGATATTATAGTAATCCATGGTTATTTTGTGGAGATACTGTTTTTTCTGCTGGTTGTGGTCGAATTTTTGAAGGTACTTTTCAGCAAATGTATGAATCTTGTCAAAAAATTAATAAACTACCCACAAATACGTTAATATGTAGTGGACATGAATATACATTAGTAAATCTTGCTTTTGCTCTTTTGTTATTACCTGAAGATAACATCATTAGTGACTATCAACGTCATGTCAAACAATTAATAAACCAAAACAAATCTAGCTTACCGACTACATTAGGTTTAGAACGCCTTATTAATGTTTTTTTTCGTTGTCATGATATTCTATTACAAAAAGCTATAAACACTTATCCGAGATTAGGAGAAGAATGGAAAGTTTTTGCTATATTACGTAAAAAAAGAGATACTTTTAGTATCAATAATTTAC
>NZ_NJPO01000053.1 GCF_002855795.1 Candidatus Palibaumannia cicadellinicola | reverse complement strand
GGAAAGTTGTGGATATTATTAACGACCTTGAACCAAAAATGGAAAAGCTAAGCGACAAAGAGTTAGCTATGAAAACTACAGAATTTCGCGCTCGTATTGATAAAAAAGAACTAGTAGATCATATCTTACCAGAAGCTTTTGCAGTAGTACGAGAAGCTAGTAAGCGTGTATTTGGCATGCGTCACTTTGATGTCCAGTTATTAGGTGGGATTGTGCTAAACAATCGCTGTATTGCTGAGATGCGTACTGGTGAAGGGAAAACTCTAACAGCTACTTTACCTGCTTATTTAAATGCACTCAGTCGTAAAGGAGTACATATTGTTACTGTCAATGATTATCTAGCGCAGCGTGATGCTAAAAATAATCGTGCACTATTTGAGTTTCTTGGTTTGAGTGTAGGAATTAACTTACATGGGCTATCTGCACCTGACAAACGCGTAGCTTATGCTGCAGATATTACTTATGGCACTAATCATGAGTATGGTTTTGATTATTTACGCGATAATATGGCGTTTAGTACGAAAGAACGAGTACAACGAAAACTACACTACGCACTAATAGATGAGGTAGATTCAATTTTGATTGACGAAGCTCGTACCCCACTAATTATCTCAGGTCCAGCGGAAGACAGCTCTAAAATATATCGTCAAGTAGATAAACTTATACCGAATTTTATTCGCCAAGAAAAAGAAGACTCCGACAACTTTCAAGGTAAAGGACATTTTGTAGTAGACGAAAAATATCGTCAAATTCACTTAACAGAACGTGGTCTTATATTAATTGAAAATCTTATGGTTGATGCTTGTCTTTTAAACAAAGGAGAATCACTTTATTCGGTCAAAAATATGATGTTAATGCATCATGTAATTGCAGGGTTACGAGCTCATGTACTATTCTTACGTAATGTTGACTATATTGTTAAAAATGGAGAAGTTGTCATTGTAGACGAACATACTGGTCGTACTATGCCAGGTCGCCGATGGTCAGATGGTTTACATCAAGCAATAGAAGCGAAAGAACATGTGATGATCCAAAATGAAAATCAGACACTAGCGTCAATTACTTTTCAAAATTATTTTCGATTATACGATAAATTATCAGGAATGACTGGTACTGCAGATACTGAAGCATTTGAGTTTCGTTCTATTTATGAATTAGATACTATAGTAGTACCAACTAATCAACCAATGATTCGTAATGATTTACCTGATTTAGTTTATATAACTGAACAAGAAAAAATTAATGCTATTATAGCAGAAATCAAAAATTGTAGTAAACGTGGGCAACCAGTTCTTGTGGGTACTATTTCTATTGAAAAATCTGAAGCAATATCTCATGCTTTAGAAAAAGTAGGTATTATGCATAAAGTATTAAACGCCAAATTTCATGCTATGGAAGCTGAAATAATAGCTCAAGCTGGTCAACCAGGAGCAGTAACAATATCTACTAATATGGCAGGACGTGGGACAGATATTGTATTAGGAGGTAGCTGGCAAGCAGAAATAGCGGCACTAAAAAAATATAATGAACAACAAATTACTAAGATAAAAATTTCATGGCAGCAACGACATGACGCTGTTTTAGCTGTCGGGGGATTACATATTATTGGTACAGAACGTCATGAATCACGTCGAATTGATAATCAGTTACGTGGGCGTTCTGGTCGTCAAGGTGATGCAGGTTCATCTCGGTTTTATTTATCGATGGAAGATTCTCTGATGCGTATCTTTGCTTCAGATCGTGTATCACTTATGATACGTAAATTAGGAATGAAACAAGGTGATGCTATAGAACATCCTTGGGTTACAAAAGCGATTGCTAACGCTCAACGCAAAGTTGAAAGTCGTAATTTTGATATTCGTAAACAATTATTAGAATATGATGATGTTGTTAATGATCAACGTAGAGTTATTTATGCTAAGCGTAATGAATTATTAGAAGTTGCTGATATTAGTCAAACGATTAATCGTATTCGTATAGATGTACTAAATAACATAATAAATCATTATATTCCACCACAATCACTAGAAGAAATATGGGATCTATTGGGTCTCCAACAACATATAAAAGATAATTTTAATGTTAATATAACTATTACACCATCACTAATAAATAAGCCAGATGAGTTAAAACATAAATTAATTGATATTCTATTAACAGAGTATAAACGTAAAGAAGAAATAATAGGTATAGATATGATGCGTCAATTAGAAAGACGCGTTATGTTACAAACTATTGACTTATTATGGAAAGAACATCTAGCAGCAATGGATTATCTACGTCAAGGTATTCATTTACGTAGTTATGCTCAAAGAGATCCAAAACAAGAGTATAAACGTGAATCTTTTATGATGTTTCTAGTTATGCTAGATTCACTAAAATATGAAGTCATTACTTTACTTAGTAAAGTACAAGTACATAAACAATTACCAATTGTATTAGTTGATTAATTATGTAGATAAGCTATTAGTAAATAATTATAAGTTTTAATAAATATTTATTTCATTTATTTAT
>NZ_NJPO01000052.1 GCF_002855795.1 Candidatus Palibaumannia cicadellinicola | reverse complement strand
TACTCAATAATTTGAGAACATTTGATAATGTTTTACTTTAACTTACAAGTTATCTAGTTATTTTTAATTTTGACTATTAGTTTTATAGAAATGATTAATTAATAATATATTTTCATTAAATGTTAATACTAAAAATATATATGTTATAAATATAAGTAAAAATTTGTGATTAAAAGTTACGTTGTACTGCTAAGTGTGCCAAACTTTCTAAAGCATCACGATAAGGAGAAGGAGATAAACAGGCAAGACAAGCTATTGCTTTATCAGCTTCTTTTTCCGCGCACCTACGTGTATATTCTAAAGACCCGCACTGCTGCATAGTTTCTAATATTATTTCTATAAAATTACGACCATTACCTTGCACTATGACTTGACGAATAAGTGATGTCTGTATAGGAGTACCATTGCGCATAGCATGTAGTAAAGGTAAGGTAGGTTTGCCTTCATTAAGATCATCTCCAATATTTTTGCCTATTGTATTACCGTTAGAACCATAATCGAGTAAATCATCAATTAATTGAAAAGCTGTGCCTAAATAGCGGCCGTAATCACGTAATGCTACTTCTTGACATGGAAGTGCACCTGCGAGAACAGCAGAAGATTGTGATGCAACTTCAAATAATCTGGCTGTTTTACTATATATTACTCGCATATAACTTTCGATAGTAACGTCTGGATCATGACAATTCATTAATTGTAGTACTTCCCCTTCTGCGATCACATTTACAGCTTCAGACATTAATGCAAATACTCGTAGTGATTGTAGTGTAATTATCATCTGAAAAGCACGTGTGTAAATAAAGTCACCTACTAATACACTTGCTGCATTACCAAATATAGCGTTAGCACTTGCTTTACCACGACGCATATTAGATTCATCGACTACATCATCATGGAGTAATGTGGCTGTATGAATAAATTCTATTAATGCAGCAATTGTTACATGTTGTTTACCATCATAGTTTAATGCCCGAGCTGTTAGTATAACGATCATAGGCCGGATACGCTTACCTCCTCCACTAATAATATAGTGTCCTAATTTATTAATTAAAACTATTTGAGAATTAAGTTGTTCATTAATCGCCGTGTTAACATTTGCCATATCGGACGCTGTAAGTTCAGTAATTTGTTTAATATTCATTATATTGTCAGAATTTTATTGTTACGTTATGTGTAATGCAGCACATAACACATAAAATCAAATGGCAAAAATGTTTTTGCTAATTGTACTAAAAAAACTTACAAGTGATAGTTTGATAAAAACTTGTTTTTCACAACATTTCGATGTATAATACTATTATTGTTGTAAAAATCATAATGCGGACAAAAAGGAGTTGTTTATGTACGCTATTTTTCAAAGTGGTGGTAAACAGTACCGAGTAAGGGAAGGTCAAACGATCCGCATTGAAAAACTGAACATAGCAACTGGTAGTACTATTAATTTTTACGAAGTAATGATGATGACTATTGGGGATAATATTTATATAGGTAATCCGATTATTAATAATAGTAAAATTACGGCAAGAGTAGTAGCTCATGGTCGTGGTGACAAATTAAAAATAATTAAGTTTCATCGTCGTAAACATTTCCGTAAGCATCAAAGTCATCGTCAATGGTTTACTGACGTTGAAGTGATGAGTATGAGCATTTAGTTTAATAAAATTAAAAGATACTTATGGCACATAAAAAAGCTGGTGGTTCAACACGTAATGGTCGTGACTCAGAGGGTAAGCGACTAGGGGTCAAACACTTTGGTAATGAAATAGTCAAAGCTGGTAGTATTATTATTCGTCAGCGTGGAACACAGTTTCATCCTGGAACTAACGTAGGATGTGGTAAAGATTATACACTTTATGCACTAAAGTGTGGAACAGTACATTTTTCGATTAAGAATAATCATTTAAAACACAAAAAACGTAATCTTGTGAGTCTTCTTACTCAGAAGAAATAATTTACTGCAAACATCAATGATAGTCTAACTAAAAATAGCAGAAATGAAATTTATTGATGAAGCATCTATTTTAGTCACTGCAGGTGATGGAGGTAGTGGTTGCATAAGTTTTCGCCGTGAAAAAGCCCTACCCTTTGGTAGGGCTGAAGGTGGAGACGGTGGAGACGGTGGTAACGTGTGGTTGCAAGCAGATGAAAATCTTAATAGCCTCATTGATTATCATCTAAAATCAAATTTCTGTGCAGACCATGGCAAACATGGTCAAGGTAGTAATTGTACTGGTAAACGTGGTAAAGATATTTTTATTAAAGTCCCGGTGGGAACAAGAGTATTTGATAAAAATACTAATGAAATCATAGGTGATATGATTTGTCATAAACAGCGTTTACTCGTTGCTAAAGGTGGCTTTCACGGCTTAGGTAATACTCATTTTCAATCTTCTGTAAACCGTACGCCACGTAAAAAAACTACTGGTACTAAAGGTGAGATACGTAGACTTCAGCTAGAGCTAATGTTGCTAGCTGATGTTGGTTTACTAGGTTTACCTAATGCTGGTAAATCTATGTTTATTCGCGCCGTATCAGCGGCTAAACCTAGAATAGCTAATTATCCTTTTACGACTCTAGCACCAAATTTAGGTGTAGTACAGATGAAGCATAAGCAGAGTTTCGTAGTAGCAGATATTCCAGGTATAATTAAAGGTGCTGCTTATGGCGCAGGTTTAGGGACTAGATTTTTAAAACATTTAGAACGTTGCCAAATTCTTTTACATATTGTTGATCTAGCCCCAATCGATCAATCTGATCCATTAGAAAATACTCACATTATTATTAATGAATTAAAACACTATAGCGACAAACTAGCGGCAAAACCATGCTGGTTAGTTTTGAATAAAATAGACCTTCTAAGTAAAGCAGAAGCAATAG
>NZ_NJPO01000051.1 GCF_002855795.1 Candidatus Palibaumannia cicadellinicola | reverse complement strand
CTCTTCCGATCCCCCACATTGGTACTGAGACTGAGGTACTGATAAAATATCTGCAAATAATTTGTGAGATACTTCACATCTAAGCTAAGATAATATCGTAATAACATTATTTTGTTGAGGCTGACATAATTATGTTAGAACAACGCGTTAATTCTGATGTACTGATCGTTTCTACCATTAATACGCAAGATCAGGTAACACAAAAACCTCTGCGTAACTCAGTTAAACAAGCACTAAAAAACTATTTTGCTCTACTGAATGTGAATGGTCAAAACATTAAAAACCTATATGAACTAGTATTAGCCGAAATAGAGCAGCCACTATTAGACATGGTCATGCAATATACTAGAGGAAATCAGACCAGGGCCGCTCTAATGATGGGTATTAACCGTGGTACACTGCGTAAGAAATTAAAAAAGTATGGTATGAATTAATAACTTTTGCGATTTACTTCACTCGGTACGGCAATAGTAATTAATTAACTGTTGCCGTAATAATGAGCTAATTACTCTTGAACTAGTACTTCTAACATACCATTGATAATAAATTGCACACCCATACACACCAGTAAGAATCCCATGAGTTGTGAGATTGCTTTAATACCATTAGCGCCAATGAAACGCATGATCGCACCCGAGCTACGCAGTACCCCCCAGACTATCAAGCTCACGGTAAGAAAGACCAAAATAGGCGCCATATTGGTTACCCAAGGTGAAAAATAAATACCCTCTTTAATAGTAGATACCCAACTAATAATCATAGCGATAGTACCTGGCCCTGTTGTGCTCGGCATAGCGAGCGGCACAAAAGCGATATTAACTTTTGTGAGCTTATCTCTAGTCTGGCTTTCTATTTCGTTAGTCTGCTCCGGAAATAACATGCGAAATCCAATAAATGATACAATCAGACCCCCGGCGATACGCAAACCTTGGAGAGAAATACCAAAAGTCTTCATGACTAGGGTTCCTGCATAAAAGACCACTATCATAATGACAAAGACATAAAAAGATGTAAGCAGCGACTGCTGGTTGCGCTCCTCAGTAGTCATATTTTTACTTAGGCTCAAAAATAGTGCTAGGGTAGTAAGGGGGTTCGCGAGAGGTAATAAAGCCATGAGGCCCAGGCCAATCGCCTTAAATAGTTCTAACATAAATTATATTTCTCCTAGTAAATATGGATGTGCCGGCCCTATCTTTATCTTTTAGGGTGTTACCCGCTCCGCTGTAACTGCTTTTGCTTTGAATGCATTAATATGGCAT
>NZ_NJPO01000050.1 GCF_002855795.1 Candidatus Palibaumannia cicadellinicola | reverse complement strand
GGACCAAGTAAATAAAGTAAATTAGTAATTAATTAAGTAGATCATAGCTAATATTGATGATTATCTTTATGTTATAATTATAAAACATCTGCTAGATGCAGCAGATAATGTTCTGTATAATGCCATGGCAATATGTGATTATTTCACATCAACTTTAGTGAGATATTGCTATGCTACGTATTGCTAAAGAAGCACTTACATTCGATGATGTAATGCTACTTCCTGCTTATTCTACCGTACTGCCAAAAAACGTCGATTTGCGCACACAATTAACAAACAAAATCAGTCTTAACATTCCAATGTTATCCGCTGCTATGGATACTGTTACAGAATCTAAATTAGCGATCGCTTTAGCGCAAGAAGGTGGCATAGGTTTTATTCACAAAAATATGTCTATTGAGTGCCAAGCAGAAGAAGTCAAATGTGTCAAACGTTATGAAAGTGGGGTGGTAATCAATCCACAATGCGTCACTCCCTATACAACACTATTACAAGTAAAAGCGCTTACTGCTAAGAATGGTTTTGCGGGCTATCCAGTAGTAACTGATAATAAAGAATTAATTGGTATTATCACAGATCGTGATGTACGTTTTATTACAGATCTACACTTACCAGTAGCTACTGTAATGACTCCTAAAGAACAATTAGTTACGGTAAAAGAAGGCGAATCACGCGAAGTAGTATTAATGAAAATGCATGAAAAACGTGTGGAAAAAGCGCTAGTTGTTGACGATGAATTTAACCTATTAGGGATGATTACTGTAAAAGATTTTCAGAAAGCAGAAAGAAAGCCTAATGCTTGTAAAGATAAGCATGGACGTCTACACGTCGGTGCAGCAGTTAGCCCCGGGGATAAAGAGCGTATAGAAGCTTTAGTTGCTGTAGGTGTTGATGTTTTGTTGATAGACTCTTCACATGGTCACTCAGAAGGAGTACTACAAGGTATACGTAACATACGCATAACATATCCAGAATTAGAAATTATTGGTGGTAATGTTGCTACTAGTGCTGGGGCGCGAGCTCTGATAGAAGCAGGAGTAAATGCTGTAAAAGTAGGTATCGGTCCTGGCTCAATCTGCACAACTCGTATCATCACAGGGGTTGGTGTACCACAAATTACAGCTATAGCTGATGTGGTAGAAGCACTAAAAAATACGAATGTGCCAGTTATTGCAGACGGGGGTATACGCTTCTCTGGTGATATTGCCAAAGCTATTGCAGCAGGGGCAACTTGTGTTATGGTAGGTTCGTTACTAGCTGGCACAGAAGAATCGCCGGGAGACATTGAACTATATCAAGGAAGATCATTTAAATCTTACCGAGGTATGGGTTCAGTAGGAGCTATGTCTCAAGGTGCTTCTTATCGCTACTTTCAAAATAAAACCGATAAGTTAGTACCAGAAGGTATTGAAGGACGTGTAGCATACAAAGGACTCTTAACAGAGATTATTCATCAGCAAATGGGAGGCTTACGTTCCTGTATGGGACTAACAGGTTGTGCTACTATAAAAGATTTACGTACTAAAGCTGAATTTGTCCGTATCAGCGGAGCGGGAATAAAAGAAAGTCATGTCCACGATGTAGACATAACCAAAGAACCACCTAACTACCGTATGGGCTAAAATAATATTAAAAATATTTTGTTATTATGACAAAAAATATTTATACATCTAGAATTCTCATTCTGAATTTTGGTTCTCAATATTCTCAATTATTAGTACGCAGAATACGTGAGTTGGGCGTATATTGTGAACTGATGGCCTGGGATATAACTAAAGCACAAATACGTGATTTTGCTCCGAATGGCATAATACTTTCTGGTGGTCCAGAAAGTACGATAAAAGCTGACAGCCCGCGTGCGTCAGAGTATGTTTTTCAAGCTGGTGTGCCGGTATTAGGTATTTGTTATGGTATGCAAACAATAATTATTCAGCTTGGCGGAAAAATCAACCAAAATACCAACCAACGTGAATTTGGTTATGCTCAGGTAGCTGTTATTACTGATAGCTGGTTAGTACGGAATATTAAAGATGATATTAGTCGTAATGGTCAACCACTATTAGATGTATGGATGAGTCATAATGATAATGTTACATCTCTTCCGCATAATTTTATCACTGTAGCTAGTACAAAAACTTGTCCATTTGCTATTGTTGCCAACGAAGAAAAACATTTCTATGGAGTACAATTTCATCCTGAAGTTACTCATACTCGCCAGGGACAGCATATACTAAAACGTTTTGTGTTAGATATTTGCTGCTGTCAAGCTTTATGGACACCAGCACATATAAAAGTTAACGCGATAAACCGAATCAGAGAGCAAGTAGGTAACGAACGAGTTATTCTGGGACTCTCAGGTGGCGTAGATTCATCAGTAACGGCTATGTTACTACATTATGCAATAGGTGATAATTTGACTTGCGTTTTTATCGATAACGGCTTACTACGTCTCCATGAAGCAAGTCAAGTCTTAGAAATGTTTGGTAATAACTTAGGTATCAACATCGTTTATGTCCCGTCTGAAAATCGTTTTTTAAGAGCACTTGTAGGAATTACAGATCCAGAAATGAAAAGAAAAATTATAGGACAAGTCTTTATAAATATTTTCGAAGAGCAGGCAAAACGTTTCAAACAAAAAGTAAAATGGTTAGCACAAGGTACTATATACCCAGATATCATAGAATCTGCGGGTTTTCTCACTAGCAAAGCTCATGTTATTAAGTCCCATCATAATGTTGGAGGTTTACCTAACAAGTTAAAAATGAAACTAATAGAACCGCTGAAAGAATTATTTAAAGATGAGGTTCGTCAAATAGGTCTAGAACTCGGGCTACCGTATCATATGATTTACCGTCATCCTTTCCCTGGACCAGGGTTAGGTGTTCGAATATTAGGAGAAGTAAAAAAAGAATATTGTGATTTGCTACGTCAAGCAGATATGATCTTCATAGAAGAATTACACAAAGCTAACTTATACTATAAAGTTAGTCAGGCTTTTGCCGTTTTTATTCCTATTTTTTCAGTTGGCGTTATGGGCGATAGACGTAAATACCAACCTGTCGTTTCGCTCCGTGCAGTTGAAACTATTGATTTTATGACTGCACATTGGGCACATCTACCTTACGAATTATTAGAACGTGTTTCTAACCGAATTATAAATGAAATAGATGGGATTTCTCGTGTAGTCTATGATATTTCAGGTAAACCACCTGCCACTATTGAGTGGGAGTAATCCTATATTTTTGACAACTATATGTAGCGAAACGAACAAAATGGATATATAAAATTCATCATGAAACGGATAAATAATATTTTAAGCATTGCAGGTAGTGATCCCTGCGGTGGGGCAGGAATTCAGGCTGATTTAAAAACATTTTCAGCATTAGGCACTTACGGTACCTCAGTCTTAACATCATTAGTGGCACAAAATACTTATGGTGTGCAAGCGGTATATCCTATTAGTACAGAATTTATTATTCAGCAACTGAATTCTATACTCAGCGACGTGCAAATCGATAGTGCTAAGATTGGTTTGTTATGTCAAGCCGCTATTATTCGTGTAGTTGCTGCTGAGCTAAAACAATATTCTATCCCATGGTTAGTTTTAGATACTGTTATGGTTGCAAAAAGCGGTGATCAATTACTAGATAAAGATGCAGTTCGCTGTCTACGAGATGAACTGTTACCATTAGTTTCTATTATCACCCCTAATCTACCTGAAGCAGCTGTGTTATTAGGTTGTACCCTTGCTCAAGATGAAAATCAAATGTGTCAGCAAGGTAGAAAATTACTAAAATTAGGTAGTAAAGCTGTAGTTATGAAAGGTGGACACTTAATGGGCATAGAAAGTCCTGATTGGTTAATCACATCTCAGGAAGAGCTACGTTTTACTAGTCCACGTATAGACACTAAAAATACCCACGGTACTGGCTGTACGTTATCTGCAGCGCTTGCTGCACTCCGTCCACGTTATAAAGATTGGGCGGAAACACTAGATGTTGCTAAAGTATGGCTACAACAAGCACTACTACATGCTAATAAATTACATGTCGGGCAAGGAGTCGGACCTATTCATCATTTTTATGGGTGGTGGTAAAGTATACGATAGATATGTTTCAGCATGCATGACTTTAATCATTATCTTCATTTAAAAGCCAAGTAGGCATATCGTTTATGCCTATTGCCTTGTTGAGAAAAATCTGCTTAATACTAGGAATTATATCTACCAGTCGTAAACCGATACCGCGTAGTAATTTTTTAGAGAAATGATTACCAGAAAATAACTCACGAAAGCACTCGATACCTATAAGCATCTGTGCTGCACGATACTTACGGTTACGTTCATAACTCCGTAAAGAATAGTAATGACCTATATCTTTACCTATTTTATTTAACTGCTTAATCTGACCTAGTAGTTCCGCGACATCCATTAATCCCAGATTAACTCCTTGCCCAGCTAGCGGATGAATCGTATGGGCAGCATCGCCAACTAGTACTAGACGATGAGCAGCAAAAGAACGGGCGTAATGAATACTAATAGGTAATTTTTGACGCGTCCCCTGTAATTCACATAAACCTAGCGCTCTATTTAAATTAATTGCTAAAGCAGCATTAAAATTCACGTTAGGTTGAACTAAATACTGTTGTGCTAAATCAGAATGTAGAGACCAAACGATAGAATTAAGATGCGGATCAATTAAAGGTAAAAATGCTAGAACCCCATCACTATGAAACACTTGGCGAGCGATATTGTCATTC
>NZ_NJPO01000049.1 GCF_002855795.1 Candidatus Palibaumannia cicadellinicola | reverse complement strand
AGCGATTATCCGCATAAGCATAAATAAAAAGAACAAGAGCAAAACAAAACGACTTAATTAATTTTATTGAGCTTAATCTGATCAAGTTACTGCTAGTTTTTTTGTTAATTTAATTTGAGCTGGTTCACACTTGTTATGAAAATGAATTACAGTTTTCACTACGAGGTATGTAGACTGGCCACTATAAAAAATGAGGCACGTGTACATGTCTGTAGTTAATACCTCTTTTGCAAATATGGGACTTAATGCTCCTATTCTTGATGCTCTTAATGATCTGGGTTATGAAAAACCATCTCCTATTCAGGCGGAATGTATTCCGCACCTATTAGCGGGTCGTGACGTGCTAGGTATGGCTCAAACAGGTAGTGGCAAAACCGCTGCCTTTGCTTTACCGTTACTGCATAATATCAATCCTAAGTTGAATGCACCGCAGGTGCTCGTCCTAGCACCTACTCGCGAACTTGCAGTTCAAGTTGGGGAAGCATGTTCTGATTTTTCTAAACATATGAAAGGCGTAAACGTTGTTGTATTGTACGGGGGTCAGCGTTATGACGTACAGTTACGCTTTTTACGCCAAGGTACGCAGGTAGTAGTAGGCACTCCAGGTCGCTTGCTGGATCATCTGAAACGTGGCACATTGGACTTATCCCATCTTAACGGCTTGGTATTAGACGAAGCCGATGAGATGCTGCGTATGGGGTTTATCGAAGATGTAGAAAATATCTTGGCGCAGATCCCGGCTAAACACCAAACAGCGTTATTCTCAGCGACTATGCCGGAAGCTATTCGTCGTATTACCCGCCGTTTTATGAACGAGCCACAAGAAGTGCACATAGAATCTAGTGTAACTAATCGTCCAGATATCAGTCAAAGCTATTGGATGGTACACGGAAGATGTAAAAATGAAGCGCTAGTACGTTTCCTAGAAGCAGAAGATTTCGATGCTGCTATCATTTTCGTTCGTACCAAAAATGCAACGTTAGAAGTATCTCAATCTCTAGAACAAAACGGTTATAATAGCGCTGCGCTAAACGGAGATATGAATCAAGCGCTACGAGAGCAAACGCTGAGTCGTCTTAAAGATGGCCGTCTAGATATTCTAATAGCCACCGATGTAGCAGCACGTGGTTTAGATGTCGATCGCATTAGCCTTGTGGTAAATTACGATATTCCTATGGACTCAGAGTCTTATGTACACCGTATAGGTCGTACGGGGCGCGCCGGTCGCGCTGGCCGTGCTCTACTATTTGTAGAGAACCGCGAACGTCGCTTGCTGCGTAATATTGAACGTATGATGAAACTAACTATTCCAGAAGTTGAGCTGCCGACAGCTGAAATGCTGAGCACTCGTCGTCTGGAAAAATTGGCTGCAAAAATAAAAAATCAACTCAAAAACAGAGATCTGAGTATGTATCGTGCTATGCTAGCTAGGCTACAGCGTACAGAAAAGCTCGATTTAGATATGGAAACACTAGCTGCAGTACTGCTAAAAATGGCTCAGGGTGAACGTCCACTAATTCTTTCGCAAGATTCTATTGTCGAAAGTAGGCCTCGTAGTGGTAGTGAGTTCCGTCGGCACACTCACCGTGAACGTTTAGATTTTGGTAAAATGGATTTATATCGCATTGAAGTAGGTCGTGATGATGGTGTAGAAGTACGTCATATCGTTGGTGCTATCGCAAATGAAGGGGATATCAATAGTAGTTATATTGGTAACATTAGGTTATTTGCATCACACTCAACCATTGAGCTACCGAAAGGCATACCGGGTAATATGCTGTCTCATTTTACCCGCACTCGTATTATGAATAAACCAATTAATATGCAATTATTTAGTGAAGCCCCGGCGCGATGTGTTGAACGCCATAGCATCCGTCGTCATTTCCACGATCGCCGTACAGGCGGCGGCGCTGCAAGCTACGAACGTCGTTTCAGCCGTAACAGCTCACGTCCCCAGCGTAACGATAGTGAATAAATAAAATGAATCAAAAGTAGTATTCAACTACATAGCTATCGCTAGTTGTCTACTTAATTAGGATTTAGGTAATATAGCAAACAATACAATAAACGATGACGATAAGGCGTGACTGGCAGTTAAAACAACTAGGTATTATGCAATGGACGCTGTGGCGTCCACAGTTACTACAAGGCGAAGTAACTGTGATGTTACGGACTAATACTAATACCCGTTTATTATTAGTTGCTGAACAGCTGCCGCCTCCCGATCATCCTCTGATAACTGATGTAGTACGTACTATGGCATTGATGCCTGAACAACTCCTCCAGGTTACTCCTGCACAAGTAATGATGTTACCAAAGCACTCACGCTTCCACTGTTGGTGGTTAGGTTTAACAGCAATTCGTAATTTAGACGGTATTTCTTTATTGACTCCATCATTGTCGGTACTTCAGAATGACGCTACGGCTAAACGTGATCTATGGCGTCAGCTTATGCATTATAAAAACGAAGTAATTACTGTTACGAGTAAATAAATTGTCAAGATAGATCTCTGTTCTAAGTCTAAGCAGCGTATCAGTTATTAACTTTACACTGATCTACTGATGCGATCCATTATCAATACTAATACCTTTGAATGTAGTATGCTATAGCGTTCAGTTTTAGTTTGCATTAGCCATTGCCGAGGTAATTTGTGGTTAAAGCGGTAAAACGCATTTTTATATGCCATAAGTGCGGTTTAGAATATCCTCACTGGCAAGGGCAGTGTACCAATTGTCAGGCTTGGAACACCATAACCGAGGAGATAGCGTCCCGATCAGTTTTGTTTAGCTGCTATGATAAAAACACAGTAGTTAGCACAAAAAAAGTACAAAATCTGACTAGTATTTATCTGAAGACATTACCACGATTTTCTACCGGTTTCAAAGAGTTTGACCGCGTGCTAGGTGGTGGCGTAGTTCCAGGCAGCGTGATTCTGTTAGGCGGTAGCCCTGGCGCCGGAAAAAGTACATTGTTACTGCAAACATTGTGTAAAATAACCACCCAACTAAAAATGAAAACCTTATATGTAAGTGGCGAGGAATCTCTGCAGCAAGTAGCTATACGTGCTCACCGGTTAAAACTACTACCTAACACAGAGCTAAATATATTACCGGAAACTAACATTGAGCAAATTTGCCTCACTGCTTTAGAAGAAAAACCGCGGTTGATGGTTATAGACTCCATTCAAGTGATGCATATGACAGATGTCCCATCATTGCCTGGCAGTATTTCCCAGGTACGCGAAGCAGCAGCTTGTCTTACTCGTTTTGCTAAAAATGAGAACGTAGCAGTAATTATGGTTGGACATGTGACTAAAGACGGCTCATTAGCCGGGCCTAAAGTACTTGAACACTGTGTTGACTGTTCTCTTATGCTGAATGGAGACTCGGATTCCCGTTTTGGAATTTTGCGCAGCCATAAAAATCGTTTTGGTGCTGTCAATGAACTGGGGATTTTTGCTATGACCGAGCAGGGGTTACGCGAAGTAAATAACCCGTCAGCTATTTTCCTTCGTAAAAGAGAAGAAATGACAGCAGGTAGTAGTGTTATGGTAGTATGGGAAGGTACTCGTCCGCTTTTATTAGAAATTCAGGCGCTAGTAGATCATTCGATGATTAATCAGCCGCGCCGCAGGATCGCGGTGGGATTGCCACAAAATAGGTTAGAAATATTGCTTGCGGTGCTACACCGCCACGGTGGTTTACCGATGGCAGATCAAGATGTATTCGTCAATGTAGTCGGTGGAGTCAAAGTGAGTGAAACCAGCGCGGACTTAGCACTAATGTTAGCGATGGTATCGAGCTTATACGACCGTCCGTTACCAAGAGACTTGGTAGTATTTGGCGAAGTAGGGCTTGCTGGAGAGATTCGTCCAGTCCAGAGTGGTCAAGAGCGTATTACTGAAGCAGCTAAACATGGGTTCCGCTACGCTATATTGCCTCAAGCTAACGTACCAAAAAAAGCGCCAGAGAATATGCAAATTTTTGGAGTCAAAAAACTCACTGATGCACTAGCAATACTTCAAAAAATGTCAATCTGATCAATAAAAAAGCAAAAGCCAAATTAGGTGGAATGCTAATAACACTTTGCCTTGCTAGTTTGACCGCTATTCAATTGAGTTAAATAAACATGCTACTAGCTATTATTCGCATCTTTTTGGTTACGTTCTTGTCTATTATGATCTGCGTATTAGGCTTAATGTATTGTATCTTTAGCCCACGTGATCCTCGTCACGTGGCTACCTTCGGCCGTTGGTTTGGACGTATGGCGCCTATTTTTGGAATCAAAATTGAGGTACGCTTTCCTCAACAAGTAACTTTACCACAAAATTGTATCTATATTGCTAATCATCAAAACTATTACGATATGGTGACCGCCGCCTATGTAGTACAACCACGGACGGTCACAGTAGGAAAAAAAAGCCTGCTGTGGATCCCTTTTTTTGGCCTACTTTATTGGTTAACTGGTAACTTGCTTATTGATCGAAATCATGGCTATCGTACATATAGTATGCTGACTAAGCTGAAACATACGATTAAAAATCGCAACATATCTATTTGGATATTCCCGGAAGGAACCCGCAACCGCGGACGCGGACTGCTGCCGTTCAAAACGGGCGCATTTTATACGGCTATTGCCGCTCAAGTGCCAATAGTGCCCATTTGCGTCTCCAATACTACCGATAAGATTAAGCTTAATCGCTGGTTTAATGGAATTGTTATAATAGAAATATTACCACCTATAGATACCCAAGGATATAGTAAAAAACAGGTACGAGGATTGACTAGATACTGTCGTGAAATGATGAAAAATAAGCTAGATGAACTGAACGCAGAAGTTACGAAATCTGAGTACCATGGTCTCTAAATTAGTTACTGGTAGTCAACCTAAATTGTCAAGTGACAGCCATAAAGCATATATATTGATTATTTAGTAGCCTTTGTCATTAATGTCAGGCTACTCGTAAGTAGGCGCATTTTAGTATAGTATAATAGTATAAAGGAAAGGGCTTCCTCCATCCTCCATAGTAAAGTAAAGATAGCGAGAGCGAGCGCTAGTCAGGACCTTTGAGTTTCAACCTTGCGGTCGTACTCCTCAGGTGGATCACTTAACACTTTCGCTTCACCACTGAATTACAACGTACAAAAGTACAAAACCCAATAGTTAGTAGAT
>NZ_NJPO01000048.1 GCF_002855795.1 Candidatus Palibaumannia cicadellinicola | reverse complement strand
GCTCAAATACGAAAGCATGGGGAGCAAACAGGATTAGATACCCTGGTAGTCCATGCTGTAAACGATGTCGATTTGAAGGTTGTAGCCTTGAGCTATAGCTCAAGGCTAACCTTCAAATCGACCGCCTGGGGATCATGCGGTAGCTGACTACGCTACAGACAGGACGTACGCCAAGATACAGATGTGTTTTGGCTGGATGGATAGTCATTGGCTGTCCTATTCCAGGGGTATTCACAACTTGTAGTAGTGTTAGTACACCCGCGTTATCTATCTGCAAAACATGAATCTGTTTACTTTCCGGACAAGACACGTAGACAATATTCTTCATCTTGTACCTTCTTTCTTACAGGCTTATGAAATGAAAATGAAGTAGAAGTAGTAGAAGTAGATGGGAGAAACCCAAATGGGTATTATTAGATGATGATAATTAGATTATCTGGTACCCGGGACGAGACTTGAACTCGTATAGCTAAAAGCCGAGGGATTTTAAATCCCTTGTGTCTACCAATTTCACCACCCGGGCATAGACAAACTTAAGGCGCGTTCCGGAATCGAACCGAGGTTGGCGGATTTGCAATCCGCTGCATAACCACTCTGCCAACGCGCCGTCTATAAATAATTTTTGTTATAGTATGGCTTGAGCTTACTTAAGCACTTTTGGCAACACTACTCATTTGAGTAGTAAATCTGTTACCTGAAATAATTAATTGGGAATGATAAATGATTTAACTAACTAGGAGATAACATTTCAGCCTGAATAAGTATTAGGCTTGCCATCTTGACAAAAGCAGCAATTAAATGAAATTTCGTAATCTGACTTTGGAGCGGGAAACGAGGTTTGAACTCGCGACCCCAACCTTGGCAAGGTTGTGCTCTACCACTGAGCTATTCCCGCAGCTAAATTGCGGCCTCCTACCAACTACTCAACTTAATTATACTAAGTTGAAAATACCAGTCAAGACCATTACCGTTTTTTTCGTACCATAGCGCGCCATGCCGTGCATAAATATTGGAACATTGACCATAAAGTCAATATTGTAGCTATATATAAAGCAATAATACCCACTAATGTTACTAGCTCTTTAGGGCGCCATAATAGTCCTACCAATGCTAGCATTTGCGTAGTTGTTTTGACTTTGCTAATCCAGGTAACTGCAACGTTGCGGCGTTTACTTACTTTTGCCATCCATTCTCGCAACGCCGAGAGACAAATTTCGCGTGTGATTATAGTCGCTGCCGGTAACGTTATCCAATAGGTATGAAAATGTTCTGCTACTAGTACTAGTGCAACAGCTACTATGACCTTGTCTGCAACTGGATCAATAAATGCACCAAAGCTGGTAGTCTGTTTCCAGTAGCGTGCTAAAAAACCGTCTAACCAGTCAGTAACAGCGGCAATAAAGAAAATTAACGCGCTAGCCAGCGCCCCACCCTGAAAAGGTAAATAGAAGGTGAGGACAAAGAACGGTATTATGACAATACGGAATAAAGTCAGATAAGTAGGTATATTTAATTGCATAGTGCTTTTTTGGTAACTATCTGGCTAGAAGATACGTGACTAGTGTCTTACTAACGCTAGCGCTATTGTTTCCAGAATTGCTTTGAGTATCTTTGTTACTCATACCATACATGGTTTTATGAATAACTGCTTATTATGATCTACCGCTACGGTTAAACATCATAGGTTTGATGGGGCGCTGCTGGAACTGGCGATAGAAGCCAAGCAGGGTAATTAGACCTATAAGGCCTAGCATAAACCAAGGTAATTGCGGTATATCCAGCTTGTTACCCATATCATAGAGCCAACCGCCCCCGCTATAGCCAATTGCTCCTCCGAAAGCTAGGCCTATACGGCTGAAACCCATGTAGCTGCCACGAGCACGATTATCTGCTAGTGATGCGCCTAACGTTTCGCGTGCTGGTTCGGCGATAATCGAGCCGGTATAAAACATACCGATGAGAAAAAATAACACTTGTAAGTTATGAATCATCCCAATCGGAAATAGACTCAGTAACATTATCGTGAGGCCAACCATAAACCTAGTTTCTAAGCGGAAGCGTTTTTCGCTCCATCTCGCAATGGGGTATAATAGTGATAATGATAAGGCAGCTTCTATAGCATATGTCCATCTGATCGCAGCAGGCTGACCAGCCACCTCATTTACCCGTATAGGTAGCATCAACATCACTTGCACCGATAACATATAATATCCGGTCAATGTTAAAACATAGGTGACAAAACGCTGGTCGTACAGTACCCGTCGTAGACCTTCCAGCATAGAAGTCTGTACCATAGAAATACGGTAAGCAGGTAGCAACCAGGCATTAAAAATAGCTGCGAAGACAAATAGCACCGCACCAGCTAAACAAACTAGTTCAAAATTATATTGTAGCAGCCAGCTGCCTAGCAGTGCGCCAACCATTGCACAAGTGCTGTCTTGTATCATTAATAGTGAATAAAAACGACCACGCTCCCATGGTCTAGTCAGTTTAATAACTAGCGCTGTGCGCGGAGGGTCAAATAACGTGCCACCTAACGCGGACAGGATGCAAGACAGCCAAAGTAGCCACGGTTCATCGGCGATACCCATGCAAATAAAACCTAGAGCACGCATCAGCATGCCGGTTATAATCATGGGTTTTGCTCCTAGTTTATCGGCGAAAGCACCGCCGAAAATACCTAAACCTTGTTGGATAAATTGGCGTAGTCCAAGAGCAATACCGACTAGTAGCGCGGCCCAGCCGAGTTGATCGACGAAACGAATGGAGATAAGCGGAAAGACGATATAAAAGCCCATTACTACTAGCATATTATCTATGAAAAGAAAATACTTACCCAAGCTCCGAGCTTGTGATACCGAAGACATGCTGCACCATAAATTATAATGAAAGATGATAAGACACCATATTTTGAACTTAATATTAGCTGAGCGATAGTACGGTCATAGACGATATTTTTAATCGCACAAAAGTTATAACTATGTTTAGAGTAGACTCAATATGAGTGCATAGATTATATCTATTTTATAATGCTGTGAAACAAACACGCCATGACGCTGAGAACAAAAGCTATTCTCTATTGAAATAGTAGAATCTGTTATTTCACTTCGATGCCTTTGTCCTGTAAATCAGCGTGGTAGGAAGAGCGCACAAAAGGACCGCAAGCAGCATGAGTAAAACCCATAGCCAGTGATTCCGCTCTTATTTCATCAAATTCTTGTGGACTCACATAGCGTTTTACCGGCAAATGATGACTGCTAGGCTGCAGATATTGACCGAGCGTTAGCATAGTAACCCCGTGTCTGCGTAAATCACGCATTACTTCTATTATTTCCTTGTTAGTTTCTCCCATGCCCATCATCAGACCAGATTTAGTAGGCAAAGATGGATGGTATTCTTTGAATCGTTCAAGTAACGTCAAAGACCGGTTATAGTCTGCGCCTGGTCGAACATGCTGGTAAAGACGTGGTACGTTTTCTACATTGTGGTTAAACACATCCGGTGGCGCGGTGTTAATTATTTCAAGTGCTAGTTTCATTCTACCGCGGAAGTCTGGCACTAGTATTTCGATGCGAGTAGTAGAGTTATTTGCGCGAATAGCACGGATACAATCTACAAAATGTTTAGCGCCACCATCTTGTAGATCGTCGCGGTTTACCGAAGTTACTACCACATAACGCAATTTCATCTGGGTAATTGTTTCCGCCAGTTTTTCTGGTTCATTGACGTCTGGAGTTAATGGCCGGCCATGCGCTACGTTACAAAAAGGGCAGCGGCGGGTACAGATAGTACCGAGAATCAGAAAAGTAGCAGTACCGCTGTTGAAACATTCAGCGATATTGGGACAACATGCTTCCTCACATATAGAGTGCAAGCTATTTTGGTGCATTGCGGTCTTTATTATCTTAATACGGTCGTAATCCGACGGAAGTTTAATTCTAAGCCATGAAGGCTTACGCAATATGGGCTCACTTTTTAGTGTCCTAGTTTTAACCCGGTTGAATGTAATTTCATCTGACTCAATTA
>NZ_NJPO01000047.1 GCF_002855795.1 Candidatus Palibaumannia cicadellinicola | reverse complement strand
AAATATATTACTTGAAACTAGTTAAAAACAATCAATCACCTTGATATGTAAATATCAATTAAGTATTTGTTATTTTTGGAGCGCTGGTATAATGCCAAATCAAAGAA
Organism: Candidatus Palibaumannia cicadellinicola; assembly: GCF_002855795.1. Taxonomy (GTDB): domain Bacteria; phylum Pseudomonadota; class Gammaproteobacteria; order Enterobacterales; family Enterobacteriaceae; genus Baumannia; species Baumannia cicadellinicola_C. The sequence continues at coordinate 13,824 of NZ_NJPO01000047.1, read as the reverse complement.
TTCGTATTAAGTTAAAAGCGTTTGACCATCGTTTAATTGATCAATCAACTGCAGAAATCGTTGATACTGCTAAACGTACCGGTGCTCAAGTACATGGTCCTATTCCATTACCAACACGTAAAGAGCACTTTACCATTTTAATTTCTCCACATGTTAATAAAGATGCTAGAGATCAATATGTTATTCATACTCATAAACGTTTAGTTGATATCGTTGAACCAACGGAAAAAACTGTTGATGCTTTAATGCGTTTAGAACTAGCTGCTGGGGTTGATGTTCAAATCAGTTTAGGTTAATTCAGTTAAGGAGTCCAAATGAATGAAAGGTTTAATTGGACGTAAAATAGGTATGACTCGTCTTTTTACTGAAGATGGTATTGCTATACCTATAACAGTTATAGAAATTACTGTAAATACAGTTACTCAAGTGAAATCGCTTCAAAAAGATGGATATAGTGCTTTACAAGTAACTACTGGCAAGAAAAAGAGTAATAAAATTACTAAACCAGAAGCTGGGCATTTTGCTAAAGCAGAAGTTACAGTAGGTCGTGGTTTATGGGAGTTTCGTATTAAAAATAACCATAATATAACTATTGGACAATGCATAACAGTTCAAGAATTAACTAATATCAAAAAAGTTGATGTAACAGGAATTTCTAAAGGTAAAGGATTTTCAGGTACTGTTAAACGTTGGAATTTTCATACTCAAGATGCTAGCCATGGTAACTCATTATCTCACCGAGTACCAGGTTCTATTGGTCAAAATCAATCTCCAGGAAAAGTCTTTAAAAATAAAAAAATGGCAGGACACATGGGCAATAAACGCGTTACTGTTCAAAGTTTAGATGTCATACGTATTGATTTAAAACGTAATTTACTATTAGTAAAAGGTGCCATTCCAGGAGCAATAGGTAGTGATCTAATGATAAAACCAGCTATAAAGTTCTCACATTAAGGAGATCAGAATGGAATTGGTATTACAAGACACGCAAAATGCGTTGTCTGTTTCCGAAACCATCTTTGGGCGGGATTTTAATGAACCGTTGATACATCAGGTTATTGTGGCATATGCAGCATGTGGACGACAAGGAACTTCTGCTCAAAAAAATAAAGCTGAAGTAAGAGGTTCTAATAAAAAACCATGGCGCCAAAAAGGTACAGGACGTGCACGTTCTGGTTCGACTAAAAGTCCTATTTGGCGTTCTGGTGGTGTCACTTTTGCTGCTAAACCGCGAGATTATAGCCAAAAAATTAATAAAAAAATGTATCGTGGAGCTTTAACCAGTATTTTGTCGGAATTAGTACGTCAAAAACGCTTAATTATTGTTAAAGAATTTTCGATTGAAGCACCCAAAACTAAGTTATTAGCATATAAACTAAAAAATATGGAATTAGAACGTGTATTAATAATAATAAGTAAATTAGATTCAAATTTATTATTAGCAGCACGTAAACTTTATAAAGTAAAGATTAATAATGTTACAAACATTAATTTAATGAGTTTAATATCTTTCGATAAAGTTGTTTTCACAGTAGATTCCGTAAAAAAACTTGAGGAAAGGTTAGCATGATATCTGAAAATCGTATACTAAAAGTACTACGTGCCCCGCATGTTTCTGAGAAAGTATCTTTGCTAACCAAAACAAATAATATTATTGTTTTAAAAGTAGCTAAAAATGCTACTAAAGCTGAAATTAAACATGTTATTTATCAATTATTTCAAGCTAAAATACAAGCAATACGTACTGTCATAATTAAGGGTAAAATGAAACGTCACGGACGAAATTTTGGTTTTCGTAAGAATTGGAAAAAAGCTTACATAACCCTAAAAGATAAGCATGATTTAGACCTTATGAGCTGCTTAAAGCAATGACTATAATTAAATGTAAACCCACTTCTCCTGCTAGACGTCATGTAGTAAAAGTAGTTAATACTGAACTATACAATGGAAAACCTTTTATTCCGTTACTAACAACTATTAGTAAATCTGGTGGTAGAAATAATAATGGTCGCATTACTACACGTCATATTGGTGGTGGACATAAACAACGTTATCGTATAATAGATTTTCAACGTAATAAAGATAGCGTTCCTGCAATCATAGAACGTATAGAGTACGATCCCAATCGTTCAGCTAATATCGCATTACTATTATACCGAGACGGTGAACGTCGTTATATTTTAGCACCTAAAGGATTAAAAGTAGGTGACCCAATTATTTCTGGTAATAATGTCGCAATAAAAATTGGTAATACTCTACCAATGAGAAATATTCCGCTAGGTTCTACTGTACATAATGTAGAAATAAAACCAGGAAAAGGTGGTCAATTAGCGCGTTCTGCTGGGGCTTATATTCAGATAATAGCACGTGATGAAAAATATGTTACATTACGTTTACGGTCAGGTGAAATACGTAAAATTAATTCTGAATGCCGTGCTACTTTAGGTGAAGTAGGTAATACTGAACATATGCTACGCGTCTTAGGTAAAGCTGGTGCAAATCGTTGGCGTGGTATTCGTCCAACAGTTCGTGGTACTGCTATGAATCCTATTGATCATCCTCATGGTGGAGGCGAAGGTAAGAATTTTGGTAAACACCCAGTATCTCCGTGGGGTGTTAAAACTAAAGGTAAAAAAACGCGTCATAATCAACGAACTAACAAATTTATTGTACATCATCGTAGCTATTAGCTAAATAATTATTAGAGGATTTATTCATGCCACGCTCTCTCAAGAAAGGTCCTTTCATAGATCTGCATTTACTGCAGAAAGTAGAGAAAGCGGTGAAAACTGGTAATAAAAAACCTATTCGTACTTGGTCTCGTCGTTCAACAATATTTCCCCAAATGATAGGTTTAACTATCGCGATTCATAATGGACGACAACATGTGCCTATTTTTATTGCTGATGAAATGGTTGGTCACAAACTTGGTGAATTTGCTCCCACAAGGACTTATCGTGGCCATACAGCTGATAAAAAAGCTAAAAAACGTTAAGTTAAGTCACATGTTAAGTAAAGTACTATAGAATGCAAGGTATAACAAATGGAAACAGTTGCTAAACATCATCACGCTCGTTCTTCAGCTCAAAAATTACGTTTAGTAGCAAAATTAATTAGTGGTAAAAAAGCATCGCAAGCATTAGACATTTTAACTTATACTAACAAAAAAGCGGCTCATTTGATAAAACAAGTACTAAAATCTGCTATTGCTAACGCTGACCATAACGATGGTGCGGATATTGATCATCTTAAAGTAACAAAAATTTTTATTGATGTTGGACCTAGCATAAAACGTATTATGCCTCGTGCTAAAGGTCGAGTAGATCATATTGTAAAGCGTACTAGCCATATTACAATTTTCGTATCTGATCATTAAAATCAGGAGATTAGTAATGGGTCAGAAAGTGCATCCTTATGGTATCCGGTTAGGAATTATTAAACACTGGAACTCTACTTGGTATGCCAATACTAAAGAATTCGCTCACTATATAAATAGTGACTTTAAAGTTCGTGAACTAATTACAAGTAAATTATCAAAAGCTTTTATTTCAAAAGTAGTTATTGAACGTCCAGCTAAAAGCATTCGTATCACTATTCATACTGCACGTCCAGGTATTGTAATTGGTAAAAAAGGTGAAGATATTGAAAAACTACGTCAATCAATAGCAAAAATCACTGGTGTTCCAGCACAGATTAATATTACTGAAGTACGCAAACCGGAATTAAATGTCAAACTTGTTGCTGAAAGCATTGCTTCACAGCTAGAACGTCGTGTGATATTCCGTCGTGCTATGAAACGTGCTGTACAAAATGCTATGCGTTTAGGTGCTAAAGGAATTAAAGTTGAAGTTAGCGGTCGTTTAGGTGGGGCGGAAATAGCACGTACAGAATGGTATCGTGAAGGTCGTGTACCTTTACACACTCTACGTGCAGATATCGATTATAGCATATCTGAAGCACATACTACTTATGGTGTTATAGGAGTAAAAGTTTGGATATTTAAAGGTGAAATTTTAGATGGTATGATGAAAGTTGAACAACCAGAATTATCTGTTCAACCAAAAAATCAGCAACGTAAAAACCGTAAGTGAGGAACATCGCTAATGTTACAGCCAAAGCGAACAAAATTCCGTAAGATGCAAAAAAGTCGTAACCGTGGTTTAGCATTAGGTGCAAATGTTCACTTCGGTACTTTCGGTTTAAAAGCTATAAACCGTGGTCGTTTAACCGCTCGTCAAATAGAAGCGGCACGTCGTACAATAACACGTGCAGTTAAACGTCAAGGAAAAATGTGGATTCGTATTTTTCCCGATAAACCTATTACGGAAAAACCACTAGAAGTACGTATGGGAAAAGGTAAAGGTAATGTGGAAAATTGGGTTGCATTAGTCAAACCAGGAAAAGTATTATATGAAATTGACGGAGTAACAGAAGAATTAGCTCGCGAAGCTTTTCAATTAGCAGCAGCAAAATTACCAATAAAAACTACTTTTGTATATAAGATGATAATATAATGATAACACAAGAGTTGCGTAACAAAAATATTAAAGAACTACGCATAGAATTACTTAATTTACTTCGTGAGCAATTTAATTTACGTATACAAGCCGCTAATAATGAGCTAAAGCACACGCACTTTTTAAGAATAGTACGTAAAAATATTGCACGTGTTAAAACATTATTAACAGAAAAAACTAAAAATACGGGTATATAATGTGAGTAATAATATTCGTATTAAACAAGGTCGTGTAACTAGCGATAAAATGGATAAATCTATTGTTGTAGCTATTGAACGTTTTATTAAACATCCGATATACGGTAAGTATATAAAACGAACAACCAAAATTCATGTACATGATGAAAATAATAGTAGTAAGATTGGTGATCTAGTAGAAATTAGAGAATGCCGTCCTATTTCTAAAACTAAGTCTTGGATGCTTATCCGTATAATAGAACAAGCAATTCAATAGTTTTTAACATTAAGAAGTATCTTTAATTAAAAAGACCTAACGGTTCACAAAATGAACCGTTTATTTTTTTAATATATATCACATAATAATTAAAACCTAATATTGGAGCACGATATGATCCAAGAACAAACTATGCTGACTGTAGCTGATAACTCTGGGGCACGTCGTGTAATGTGTATCAAGGTTCTAGGTGGCTCTCGTCGTCGTTACGCAGGTATAGGCGATATAATAAAAATTACTATTAAAGAAGCAATTCCGCGAGGCAAAGTAAAAAAAGGAGATGTTCTGAAAGCGGTGATAGTACGTACTAAAAAAGGTGTACGTCGTCCTGACGGGTCTTTTTTTCGTTTTGATGGCAATGCTTGTGTATTGTTAAACAATACTAATGAACAACTTATTGGTACACGAGTGTTTGGACCAATCACTCGTGAGCTACGTACTGAAAAATTTATGAAGATTATATCTTTAGCCCCAGAAGTACTTTAAGGAGTAAATAATGGCAGCTAAAATTCGTTGTCATGATGAAGTAATTATCTTAACTGGCAAAAATAAAGGTAAACGTGGAAAAGTAAAACAAGTTTTTACCACTGGTAGAGCCATTGTTTCTGGTATTAATATAATTAAAAAACATCACAAATCGGTACGAACTATGAATCAGCCAGGATACATTGTCGAAAAAGAAGCAACAATTCATATTTCAAATCTTGCTCTCTTCAATACTGCTATTAATAAAGGAGATCGTATTAGGTTTAGAACGGAAAATGGTAAAAAAGTACGTATTTTTAAATCTAATGACGAAATTATTAATTAGTTTGGAGTAAAAATGGCAAGATTACAAGATTTTTATCAAAAAACAGTGATGGTTCATTTAATGAACCATTTTAGCTATCATTCAATTATGCAAGTTCCAAAAATAGAAAAAATTACTCTTAATATGGGTGTTGGTCAAGCAATAGCTGATAAAAAAATACTAGATCACGCTGTAGCTAATTTAATGGCTATTTCCGGTCAAAAACCACTAATTACTAAAGCACGTAAGTCTATTGCTAGCTTTAAAATTCGTCAGGGTTATCCTATAGGCTGTAAAGTTACATTACGTGGAAAACGTATGTGGGAGTTTTTTGAAAAACTAATTATGATTGCGGTACCTCGTATTAGAGATTTTCGTGGTTTTTCCGTAAAATCATTTGATGGGCATGGTAACTATACCATAGGTATATGTGAACAAATTATATTTCCTGAAATAACTTATGATAAGATTGATAATGTTCGTGGTATGGATATTACCATCACAACAACAGCCAAATCTAATCATGAAGGACATGCTTTATTAGCAGCATTTAATTTTCCATTTCGCAAATAATATTTTTATCACATCAAAAGGTATAACTCACTAATGGCTAAACAGTCTATCAAAGTACGTGAAATTAAAAGAGTTATGTTAGCAACAAAATTATTTACTAAACGTATTAAACTCAAACAAATTATATTAAATGTCAATTCTTCTACTGAAGAACGTTGGGATGCTGTTTTCAAGCTACAAAAACTACCGCGAGATTCTAGCCCATCTCGTCAACGAAATCGCTGTAGTCAAACAGGTCGGCCGCATGCTTTCTTACGAAAGTTTGGTTTAAGCCGTATTAAAGTACGCGAAGCTGCGATGCGTGGAGAAATTCCAGGTTTAAGAAAAGCTAGCTGGTAATTAATATAAGCACTAACTTAATGATGGAAATACTAAATGAGTATGCAAGATCCTATAGCAGATATGTTAACTCGTATTCGTAATAGTCAAACAGTACAAAAAAATATTGTACTGATGCCTTCCTCTAAGCTTAAAGTAGCTATTGCTCATCTTCTTCAAGAAGAAGGATTTATTAACGACTATGAAGTAACAAATAATATTAAACCCATATTAAAACTTGTACTAAAATATTTTCAAGGAAAACCTGTGATAGAAAATATTCAGCGTATTAGTTGTCCTAGTTTACGTATTTACAAAAGAAGAAAAGTTCTACCGAAAGTAATGGGAGGTATGGGTATTGCAATTATTTCAACTTCTAAGGGTATTATGACTGATAGTCACGCTCGCCAGGCTGGTCTTGGTGGTGAAATTCTTTGCTATGTAGCTTAATTGGGAGACTAGCATGTCTCGTATTGCTAAATCGCCTATCATAATTCCTACTAACGTAAAAGTAAAAATTAACGGCCAGGATATTATTATAAACAGTATTAATTATGAGTTAACTAGTCATATACATAAAGCTGTACAAATTCAGCAAATTGCTAATAAATTAATTTTTTGTCCACGTGAAGGCTATATGAATGGTTGGGCGCTTGCAGGTACTACCCGCGCTCTAATAAATAATATGGTTATTGGTGTAACAAAAGGTTTTACGAAAAAATTGCAGCTAATAGGTGTAGGTTACCGTGCCACTATTATAAATAATATTGTGAGTTTATTTTTAGGTTTTTCTCATCGTATCGATTATACCCTACCGATAGGTGTAACTGCAAAATGTCCGAGCCAAACAGAAATTATTTTACAAAGTGCTGATAAACAAGCACTAGGTCAAGTAGCAAGAGATCTACATCATTATCGTAATCCTGATTCTTATAAAGGTAAAGGTATCCGTTACGCTGAAGAAGTAGTATGTACTAAAGAAGCTAAAAAAAAGTAAAGTAAGGTACCTTAATGGATAAAAATAAGAAAATAGCTCGTCTTCGTCGTGCTACTCGTACACGTAGCAAGCTACAAAAGTTAAATACTACTCGTTTAGTAGTACATCGCACTATACGTCATATTTATGCACAAATAATTGTACCATATAGTTCTGAAGTTATTATAGCAGCATCTACGGTAGAAAAAAACATTGCACAGCTGTTAAAGAATACTAGTAATAAAAATGCAGCAGAAGCAGTAGGTAAAAAACTAGCAGAAAGAGCTTTAGAAAAAGGTATTCATAATGTCTCTTTTGATCGTTCTGGATACCTATATCATGGTAGAGTACGAGCATTAGCAGATGCTGCCCGAAAAGAGGGACTACAGTTTTAGGATTATCATATGGCACACATAGAAAAACACGTTGGTGAACTGCAAGAAAAACTAATTGCAGTAAACCGAGTATCGAAAACCGTCAAAGGTGGACGAATTTTTAGTTTTACGGCACTTACGGTTGTTGGTGATTGTAATGGTCGCGTTGGATTTGGCTATGGTAAGGCACGTGAAGTACCGGCTGCGATTCAAAAAGCTATGGAGAAAGCACGACGTAATATAATGAGTATTGCACTCAATAGCGGAACTTTGCAACATCCCATAAAAAGTGTGCATACCGGGTCACGTGTATTTATGCAACCTGCTTCAGAAGGAACTGGTATTATTGCCGGTGGGGCTATGCGTGCTGTTTTAGAAGTAGCAGGTGTTCGTAATGTGTTAGCGAAAACCTATGGTTCTACCAATCCAATTAATGTAGTTCGAGCAACTATAAATGCTCTTCATAATATGAAGTCTATTGAAATGATAGCTGCTAAACGCGGTAAATCAGTTGAAGAGATTCAGAGGTAAATCAATGGAAAAAACCATTACAATAACTCAAACGCGTAGTTCTATCGGTTGTTTACCGAAACATAAAGCAACTATGGTTGGTTTAGGCTTGCGTCGTATTGGTCATACTGTTAAACGTGCAGATGTACCGGCAATACGAGGTATGATTGCTTTAGTTTCCTATATGATTAAGGTTGAAAAGTAATCGATGCGATTAAATACTATATCTCCCTCTCAAGGGGCAAAACATCAATCTAAACGTAAAGGTCGTGGTATTGGGTCAGGCTTAGGTAAAACTAGTGGTCGTGGTCATAAAGGTCAAAAATCTCGTTCAGGTTGTAGTATACATCGTGGTTTCGAAGGTGGTCAGATGCCTCTACATCGTCGTTTACCCAAATTTGGTTTTACTTCGCGTAAAGCTATGGTTACTGCAGAAATTCGTATTTCTGATTTGGCCAAAGTTAAAAGTGATTGGATTAATTTAGATATGATGAAAGCGGCTAAAATTATTCGAACAAATGTAAAGTTCGCAAAAATTATCAGATCTGGTGAAATTAAACGTGCAATTACAGTGCATGGCTTACGTGTAAGTAAAGGAGCACGAGTAGCGATTGAAGCGGTTGGTGGAAAAATTGAGGAATGAAATAGCGGATGGTTAAACAACCAAAATTACATTTGCAAATTGCAAAAGGTGGGTTAAGTGAATTAAGACGTAGAGTTTTTTTTGTGATCGGAGCATTAATTGTTTTTCGCATTGGTTCTTTTATTCCTGTTCCTGGAATAAATACTGCTATACTTACAAAATTACTTGAACAGCAGCGCGGTACCCTTGTTGAAATGTTCAACATGTTCTCTGGTGGTGCACTTAATCGAGCTTCTATCTTTGCTTTAGGCATTATGCCGCATATTTCTGCGTCTATTATTATTCAGTTACTAACAGTTATTTCTGCTCCATTAGCAGATCTGAAAAAAGAAGGAAAGTCTGGTAGACGTAAAATTAGACAATATACTTGCTATGGTACATTATTATTAGGAATATTTCAGTCTATTGCTATAGCTACTAGCTTACCTAATATGTCTGAAATGCATGGTCTTATAATAAACCCATGTTTTTCATTTTACTTAACAGCAGTTGTTAGCTTACTATGTGGTACTATGTTTTTAATGTGGTTAGGAGATCAGATTACTGAAAAAGGTCTTGGCAATGGTATTTCTATTATTATATTTGCTGGTATTATTGCCGGTCTACCATCAGCCATGGTACAAACCATAGAACAAGCGAGACAAGGTGATTTACCATTGTTGTTATTAATATTAATTCTAGCAATGGTTTTTACCATAACATTTATTGCTGTTTTTGTTGAACGTGGTCAACGTCGTATAGTTGTTAACTATGCGAAACGTCAACTGGGACGTCGCGTCTATGCAGCTCAAAATACACATTTGCCTATCAAAGTGAATATGGCTGGCGTTATTCCAGCTATTTTTGCTGCGAGTATCATTCTATTTCCGGCAACTATAGCATCATGGTTTAGTCGTAGTACAGGTTGGGGATGGTTAAATACTTTTTTGATTTATTTGCAACCTAGTCAACCTCTTTATATTTTACTATACGCGTCTGCAATTATATTCTTCTGTTTTTTTTATACAGCATTAGTTTTTAATACTCGCGAAACCGCCCATAATCTAAAAAAATCTGGGGCATTTGTTCCAGGTATTCGTCCAGGAGAACAAACAGCAAGATATCTTAATAAAGTTACGACTAATCTTACTTTAGTTGGTGCTATTTATATGACTGTAGTTTGTTTGATACCTGAGTTTATGCGGAACGCAATGAATGTGCCTTTTTATTTTGGAGGAACATCTTTATTGATTGTTGTTGTAGTTATCATGGAATTTATGATTCAAATACAAACACTCATGATGTCTCATCAATATGATTCCACATTAACAAAAGCAAATTTAAAATAAGTAAACTCTTAATCAAGTAAACTTGATTAAGTTACGGAGAATGAAAATGAAAGTACGTGCTTCCGTAAAAAAATTATGTCGTAATTGTAAAATTATTAAGCGTAATGGTGTTGTTCGGGTAATTTGTAGCGCTGAACCTAAGCATAAACAACGCCAAGGTTAATCTCACGTGAAAATAATAATTTAATCAAATCAAACAAATGTTTTTAACATGATTAGGAGTGCATAGTGGTACGTATAGCAGGCATTAATATCGCTGATCACAAACATACTGTGATTGCATTAACGTCGATTTACGGTATCGGCATAAAGCGATCGCAGTGGATTTGCGAAACGACAAGTATTGCTAAAAATGTTAAGCTTAGTGAGTTATCTGAAGCACAAATTGACATACTGCGTGATGCAGTTGCAAAGTTTGTTGTTGAAGGAGATTTACGACGTGAAGTTACTTTGAGTATCAAACGTTTAATAGACCTTGGGACTTATCGTGGTTTACGTCATCGTCGTAGTCTTCCTGTCCGTGGTCAACGTACTAAAACTAATGCCCGTACTCGTAAAGGGCCACGTAAGCCAATAAAAAAATAATAAAGGTAAAAACATAATGGCTAAAGCACTTATTTCCGCACGTAAGCGTATTAAAAAACAAATTTTAGACGGTATCGCACATATTCATGCATCTTTTAATAATACTATTGTTACGATTACTGATCGTCAAGGTAATACGTTAAGTTGGACAACAGCCGGTCACTCTGGTTTTCGTGGTTCTCGTAAGTCTACTCCATTTGCAGCACAGGTAGCAGCAGAGCGTTGCGCTGAAGCTGTTAAAGAGTATGGTATTAAAACTTTAGAAGTAATGGTTAAAGGCCCGGGTCCAGGTCGTGAATCTACTGTTAGAGCATTAAATGCAGCTGGTTTTCGTATAACTAATATTACAGATGTAACTCCGATACCACATAACGGTTGTCGTCCACCGAAAAAACGTCGAGTATAATTACCTTACTTATTTTAGATAAATTGAGTAAAAAACATGGCAAGATATTTAGGCCCTAAACTCAAGATTAGTCGCCGTGAAAGCGTAGATCTTTTTCTGAAGTCTGGTGTTCGTCCGATAGATTCTAAATGTAAAACTGAGCAACCTCCTGGTCAACATGGAGCACGTAAACTACGTATTTCTGATTACGGCTTACAATTACGTGAAAAACAAAAAGTACGCCGTATCTACGGCGTACTAGAACGTCAATTCCGTAATTATTACAAAAAAGCAGCCCGTATTAAAGGTAATACCGGTGAAAACTTATTACTGTTGTTAGAAAGTCGTTTAGACAATATTGTTTATCGCATGGGTTTTGGTGCTACTCGTGCTGAATCACGTCAATTAGTAAGCCATAAAGCTATTATGGTAAATGGACGTGTTGTTAACATTGCCTCCTACCAAGTAACTATTAATGATATTGTTAGCATACGTGATAACGCTAAAAAACAATCTCGTATTCGTGCATCATTAGAAATAGCTGAGTTGCGTGAAAAGCCTACCTGGCTTGAGGTAGATGTTGTTAAGATGCAAGGAGTATTAAAATGCATTCCAGAACGTACTAATTTGTCCGCGCATATTAATGAACATATGATCGTAGAGCTTTACTCTAAGTAAAGCGTAGTACTAAAGAGAGGACACCATGCAGGGTTCTGTTACAGAATTCTTAAAACCACATTTGGTAGATATTGAGCAAATTAGTTTGACACACGCTAAGGTTACCTTAGCGCCACTAGAACGTGGCTTCGGTCATACTCTAGGTAATGCTCTACGCCGTATTATGCTTTCATCGATGCCAGGATGGGCGGTAACCGAAGTTGAGATTGATGGTATTTTACATGAATATAGCACAAAAGAAGGTGTACGAGAAGATATTCTCGAAATCTTACTAAACCTAAAAGAACTGGCCGTAAAAGTTCAAAATAAAGAAGATGTCATCTTAACTCTGAGTCAATCTGGAATTGGACCAGTTACTGCAGCTAGTATTATTCATGATAGTGATGTTGAGATTATTAAACCACAGCATATATTATGCCACTTAACTGACGAAAATGCATCGATTAATATGCGTATCAAAGTTCAACGTGGACGTGGTTATGTACCAGCATCTGCTAGAATGTATTTAGAACAAGATGAGCATCAGATTGGTCGTTTACTAGTAGATGCATGTTATAGCCCTGTAGAAAAAATTTCTTACAATGTAGAAGCCGCACGAGTTGAGCAGCGTACCGACTTAGACAAACTAATTATAGAAATCGAGACAAATGGTACGATCGATCCTGAAGAAGCTATTCGTCGTGCTGCAACGATTCTTGCTGAACAACTAGAAGCGTTTGTTGACTTACGTGATATTAGTCAGCCAGAAGTAAAAATAGAGAAACCTGAATTTGATCCGATTCTATTACGACCAGTAGATGATCTAGAATTAACTGTACGATCTGCTAACTGCCTTAAAGCAGAAGCTATTCACTATATAGGTGATTTAGTACAGCGTACTGAAGTAGAGTTACTAAAAACACCTAACCTTGGTAAGAAATCTCTTACTGAAATTAAAGACGTGTTAGCTTCTCGTAGTTTATCTTTAGGTATGCGTCTTGATAACTGGCCTCCTGCCGGTTTTATTGATGATTAGTCATAATCATATTATTAATAATGTATACATTAACATAAGATAAGGATAAGGTAATGCGACATCGTAAAATTGGTCGTAAACTCAACCGTAATCGTAGTCATTTTAAAGCTATGTTCCGTAACATGGCGAAATCTTTGATCATTAATGAAATTATTCAAACTACTTTACCAAAAGCAAAAGAGCTACCTCGTGTTGTTGAACCACTAATTACACTTGCTAAGATTGATAGCATCGCAAATCGTCGTTTGGCATTTGCTCGCATTAGATCTAATCAAATAGTAGCAAAACTGTTTAATGAGTTAGGTCCAAGGTTTGTCAACCGTGCTGGGGGTTATACTCGCATTCTCAAATGCGGTTTTCGTACTGGTGACAATGCCCCGATGGCATATATCGAGCTTGTTGATCGCATTACTACGATAGATAAATAAGTAACTGATTATAGCTGTATATCGGTATATATTAAAATATAAATAATATGTGGTGCTGATAGGCAGATTTGAACTGCCGACCTCACCCTTACCAAGGGTGTGCTCTACCAAAACTGAGCTATATCAGCGATATGTATATTGGGAGCGGGCAGTGGGGATCGAACCCACATAGTTAGCTTGGAAGGCTGACGTAATAACCATTATACTATGCCCGCTCCCAATATACATATCGCTGATATGTATATTGGGAG